>CAZYCX010000049.1:0-19428 GCA_964645875.1 uncultured Acidimicrobiaceae bacterium | reverse complement strand
GACTCGATAACCCGTGTCTTCGTGGGACCCGGGCCCGGTTCCTCTCCCCTCCCCCACCCACCGGCCCGGGTCCCACGTCCACTCATCAGATGAGGCCCGCAGCGCGGCTGCGGGCCTTTTTCGGTGCCCGGGGTGGGATTCGAACCCACGCGAGCCGCAATGGCTCAAGGGGGTTTAAGCCCCTCGCGTCTACCAGTTCCGCCACCCGGGCCGGGTGTTGGAGTCAGGTTACGGCGAGTAACTCCATGGCGAGACCGTCGAGAGTGTCGGCGACGGACTGGGTGGCCGTCTCCACTCCCAGAGTGGTCATCACCGCGTCGGCCACGAGGACCCCACCGAGGATGGTCTCCGCCCGCTTCGGGTTCAGTGTGGGGAGCCCGGCGATCTGGTCGACCGTCATCGCCGCCAGGGTCATCACCAGACCCTTGACCTCCGTGATCGTCACCGTCGCCAGGTCGACGTCTCGACTCTCTCCTCCGATCAGCCCACCCATCTCCGTCCAGGTGCCCCCCACGCCGAGCAGGGAGCCGACACTGGGGATCACGACTCCCGCGAACATCGAGCGCACCTCGCGGCGTGCGGTCTCCAGCAGATCGGGGGCGACGGGTCGCTCGCCGAGCCAGCGCTCGGTCACCCGCACCGACCCGACGTCGATGGAGACCTCGCTCTCCCCGGTCACGATCTCGGTGCTGCCCCCTCCGATGTCGGAGACCACCCATGGCCGGGAACCGTCCCACCCCGCGGTGGCTCCCGAGTAGGCATAGCGCGCCTCCTCGGCGCCCGATATCAACAGTGGCCTCACGCCGAGGACGACCTCGGCGCGGTCGAAGAACTCCTCCCGGTTGGATGAGTCGCGCGAGGCCGAAGTTGCCATGGCGGCGCGCCGGGAGACTCCTTCGCGGTCCATGATCTCACCGAAACCGGTCAGAGCCTCGATGGTCCGGGTGATGGCCTCCTCGCCGAGCCGACCGGTCTCGTCCACCCCCCGGCCGAGCCCGGTGACCTCTTCCCACCGGCCGAGGTCGACCTCGCCGTCGATGATCAGCATCCGCATCGAGTTGGTTCCGATGTCGACGACTCCGACCTTCACGGCCGGTTGACCCATTCCGGGTTCATGGCGTCGTCCACCACACAGCGCACCCGGCAGTCGAGCGGCTCGATCCAAGCCGCCACCAGCTCACCCACCGGGTTCTCGCCACCGGCGGCATGATGGGCGTAGTGGGCGTGGAGGCACTTGACTCCCCGGGCCGCGCCTGCGACCCCCCCGGACGGGGCGGGAGCGTCGAAGTCGACGATCTGGCGGTCCCTCTCAGTGGCGTATGAGACGTGGGCCCGGTCGAGACCAGCGGCGAAAGCGGGGTCGGCGGCCGCCTTGGCCTCCATCCGCTTCACCCCGCCGGCTCCCTCCATCCTCCCGATCCGCGTGGCGGCGAGCGGACAGGTCAGCCAATAGAGGGTCGGGAACGGGGTGCCATCGTCGAGATGTGGTGGCACCCGCACCACGACCGGCATCCCGAGGTGGCAGCGGGCCACCACCTCGGACGGAGCACGGAGCGGACGCCCGATCTGGACTTCGATGACACGGCGGTCATCGTCGACGGTCATCTCAGGAGCCCAGATCGGCCCCGGTGAGGAACTCCCAGATCTCTTCGACCCATGTCTTGTCGATCGGGTCGGGTGAGGGCTCAACCGGGGTGGCATCGTCGTCATCGAGACCAGGAGGGTCGAGGACCACGTAGGCGGTCTCACCGGGTCGGACATATCCTAGCTTCTCCCGGGCCAGCTTCTCGATCTCGGCGTCGGTCTGCAGGGCGGCGACGTCGGCCTGGAGAGACGTGTTCTCGGCTTCCAGGGCGGCCAGCTCGGAACGGGCGGAATCGACCTGTCGCTGGGAGTCGACGATCTGGCCATAGGGCACCACCTGGGTGAGGAATACCGCCCCCATCAGCAGGATCAGCAGCGTGGCGACGGCGGTGCCCGGCCGGCGGAGGAAGTTCACCGCCCCCTCCTGAAGGCGTCCCACCCGGCGTAGCGCGCCTCGTCACCGAGCCGTTCCTCGATGCGAAGCAGCTGGTTGTACTTGGCGGTCCGCTCCCCGCGCGCGGGAGCCCCGGTCTTTATCTGACCGGCGTTGGTGGCCACGGCCAGGTGGGAGATGAAGGTGTCCTCGGTCTCTCCGCTGCGGTGGCTGACCATGCGGGAGTACCCGGCACGCTCCGCGGCCTCCATGGTGTGCAGGGTCTCAGACACTGTCCCGATCTGATTGACCTTGATGAGTATGGAGTTGGCCGCCCTCTCCTCGATGCCTCGCCGCAGGATCTCGGTGTTGGTGACGAACAGGTCGTCGCCGACCAGCTGCATGGTGTCACCAAGCCTCTCGGTCAGAGCCTTCCACCCGTCCCAGTCGTCTTCTGACATCCCGTCTTCGATCGAGACCAGGGGATGGGATGCGGCGAGGCCGGCGAGGAAGTCGATCATCTCCTCGGAGGTGAGGCCCCGTCCCTCCAGCGTGTAGTGACCCTCGCGATGGATCTCGGTGGCGGCGACGTCGAGGGCAATCCCGATCTCCTCCCCCACCTGGTAACCGGCCGCCTCGATGCCCTCGAGAAGCAGTTCGATGGCGGCCTCGTTGGTGGGGAGATCGGGAGCGAATCCACCTTCGTCCCCGACGTTGGTCGCCAACCCCCGGCCGGCCAGCACCTGCCTCAGGGCGTGATAGACCTCCACCCCGGCGCGCAACGCCTCGGCGTAGGAGGGCAGTCCGGCCGGCACGAGCATGAACTCCTGGATGTCCACCGAGTTGGCGGCATGGGCACCGCCGTTTATGACATTGAGACAAGGGACGGGCAGGACCCGGGCCGCGGGGCCGCCCAGATAGCGGTAGAGAGGGAGCCCGACGCTGGCTGCGGCGGCGCGGGCCACCGCCATCGACACGGCGAGGATCGCATTGGCTCCCAGGCTCGCCTTGTTGTTGGTGGCGTCGAGATCGTTCATTGCCAGGTCGATCTCCTCCTGGCGGGTGACGTCACGACCGACCAGGGCGGAAGCGATCTGGTCATTGACGTTGGCAACTGCGCTCGACACCCCCTTGCCTCCGTACGCCTCGTCACCGTCGCGCAACTCGACCGCCTCGAGGGTCCCCGTCGAGGCACCCGAAGGCACCAGGGCGCGTCCGAACCCGTTGGAGGTGGAGACTTCGGCCTCGACCGTGGGGTTGCCCCGCGAGTCGAGCACCTGTCGTGCGTGGATTCGCTCGATGGTGAAGCTGGTCATGGATCCGCTCTGGCCTGGCCGCGCCAAGCTACCACCGGATGCGCCCTGTTCCGGGACCATCCCCCCGGAGCTCGTCCTTGGCCGCGTCCCAGCGCCGGTCGAGAGCCTCGAGATCGAGACCGTCGATGGGTCCGGCCTCCTCCATCTTCTGGAATCGCCTCTCGAACCGGGAAGTAGCCCGGCGCAGGGCGAGTTCCGGGTCGACACCGAGGTGGCGGGTGAGGTTGATGACCGAGAACAGGAGGTCCCCGATCTCATCCCCGACCTCGCCGTCTCCTGAAATGGCGCGCTCGAGCTCCGCCACCTCCTCACGGACCTTGGGTAGCACCTCGGTGGCGTCGTCCCAGTCGAAGCCCACCTTGGCGGCGCGGTCTTGGATCTTGGAGGCGCGTTGCACCGCTGGGAGCCCTGCGGGCACCCCGTCGAGCGTCGACTGCGCCGCGCCATTCTCCTCCTGCTTGATACGGTCCCAGTTCTGCTTCACCTCCGACGCATCGGCCACCTCGACGTCCCCGAACACGTGGGGGTGCCGCCGCATCAGCTTCTCGGTCAGCACTCCCGCGACACCATCGATGTCGAAGCCGCCCGACTGACGGGCGATAGCCTCGTGGAAGAGCACCTGTAACAAGACGTCACCGAGCTCGTCCTCCACCGCCGAATAGGCCACCCAATCGACGTGGTCCTCCGGAAGGCGGGAGATCGCCTCGATCAGCTCGTAGGTCTCCTCGACCAGGCTCTCGACCAGACTGTGGTGGGTCTGCTCCCGATCCCACGGGCACTCCTCCCGCAGCTTGCGCATCACCTTGACCGCCCCGATCAACCCTGCCGGGATCGCATCGACGAACAGCGAAGTCCGCAGACCGGCGAACGCCGGGTCGAGCTCGCCGGGAAGACCGGTGACGACGGTGGCATCGGCTGCGGCGATACCCGAGAGGAGGGTTATCGGGGACTCGGTCGAGATGACACGGCCAACGGCATCGAGGACGTCGGCGAGCACTTCGGGACGGTCGAGGTGCCCGATGATGGTCGGCTTGTCCAGCACCAGGGGGTCGGGCAGGTGGTGACCGTTGAGGATCTGCAGACCGCGATCGAGCGGGTCGTAGCCGACCTCCGCGAGGATGGCGTCGACGAAGGACTCGGCGGGAACGACCTCGACATCCCCGGCCATCTCGAGGATCTTCCGCACCGCGAACTCCCCGACCATGGGGCTGCCCGGCACCGCATACACGACCGGGCCGTCGGCGGAAGCCGTGATGACCTTCCGCGCGATCGCCTGGTAGACGTCATCGAAGCTGGAGCAGCTCTCGTAGAGGTCGTCACAGAACACCACCTCACGCAGGTCGGCGAGCTCGGAGGCGGCGGGATGATGCGCGGTCCTGACCACGACCAGGCGGTCGGAGTCGAGGAGCATGTCCCTCACCGGCGACGGGACCCGATCGAGCCCGCCGGGACCGAGGCCGGTGATGGTGATCACTCGCCGGTGGGAGGATTCACCGCCGGGGGCAGAGGCTGCCAGGTGCCGAAGTCCTCGTTCACCGTGACGTCGGCTTCCTCCATGATCCCGTTGAACCACTCCTGGATGTCGACGAGGACTGTGTCCTGGCGGACGATCTCGGCCAGTTCGTCGTCGGAGGGCTCGGTGCGGTCGGTGACGAGGATCACGTGATAACCGAACTGCGACTGGACCGGAGTGGGATAGACCTCGCCGATCGGACCATCGAGGACGGCGTCACGGAATGGCTCGACGTAGCCTTCGGGGTTGCCACAGGGGAGGATGCCGTTGTTGGCGGCGCTCCCCGGGTCGTTGGACAGTTCGGTGGCCAGCTCCCCGAACTCGTCGCCCTGTTCGAGACGAGTCAAGACCTCGTTGGCCTCCTCTTCGGTCTCCACCAGGATGTGGGAGACACAGGCCTCGGTGAACGACGCCGCATTCTCCTCACGGTGGGCATCGATCTCCTCCTGGGTCGGCTCCGGGACCGTCGCCACGAGTTGTTCGCGAATGGCCACGTCGATGAGCCCCTGCTCGGCGATCTTGGAGAGGAACTCTTCGGTTATCCCGCGGCTCGAGAGGAACTCCTCACGCGACTCATCACCGGCGAGCTGCTCGTAGAGACGGGTGGCCTCGGCCCCGACCTCATCGTCGGGGATGGAGACGTCGAAGTCGTCGGCCGCGGCGCGGGAGAGGATGTTCCACTGGATGGCGAAGGCGAGGTATTGGGCGAACTGTTCTACCGGCAGGGTGGACTCTTCGGAGTCGATGAGCGCCTCGACGTCGCCGACGGTGACCTCGGTCCCGTCCACCGTGGCCGCCACCGTCCCGGACCCGCCACCGCAGGCCGCGAGGACCATGGCTCCGAACACGACGAGAGATACGAGCTTCTTCATGGAGTTCCTTTGCAGGGAGGACAGACGCAAATGGTAGGGCGCCGGAATCTCCTAGCTGAGATCAGTGGGCCCACATCGCCCGGATGAAAGCGAGGAGGTCGTCCACGAGGGGGGTGGTGGCCGGTATGAACAGCACGCCCTCGGCCGCCTTGAGCACCGCGCCTCGCCTGAGCCGCTCCAGCCGCACCTCCTGGGAGGGCACGAGGTCGACCGGCCCCATCCTGATCTCGTTGCGCAGCTTCACGATCTCGGTGAGCCCGACCCGCAGAGCCTCCACACGGATACGCGCCAGTGAGATCAGCGAGCTGACCTCGTCGGGCGGTGGCCCGAAGCGGTCGGTCCACTCCTCCAGCACGTCGTCGACCTGGTCATTGGTCACCGTTGCCGCGAGACGGCGATAGGCCTCGAGACGCAACTCTTGGTCCCGGATGTAGTCCCCGGGGATGTGGGCGTCGACGGGGAGATCGATCCGCACCTCCGGCGGGCCGGTGTCCTCGGTGAGTCGTCCCTCCATCTCTGCCACCGCCTCCGCCACCAGCTCGGCGTAGAGATCGAACCCGACCGCGGCGATGTGCCCCGACTGGACCTCGCCGAGTATCGATCCCGCACCCCGGATCTCGAGGTCACGCAGGGCGAGCTGGAACCCCGAGCCGAGGTCGGTGGCCTCCCCGATGGCCTCCAGACGACGGTGGGCGTCTTCGGTGAGGGTCTGATCGGTGGGATGGAAGAGATAGGCGTAGGCGCGCTGGCTGGATCGGCCCACCCGCCCCCGGAGCTGGTAGAGCTGGGCCAGGCCCAGCAGGTCGGCTCGCTCGACGATCAGGGTGTTGACCTTGGGCAGGTCGAGACCCGACTCGATGATGGTGGTGGCGACGAGCACGTCGTACTCATGGTTCCAGAAGTCGATCATCACCTGCTCGAGATGCCCCTCGGACATCTGCCCGTGGGCGACGACATAGCGGGCGTCGGGCACCAGGTCGTTCAGCCGGGCAACTGCCCGCTCGATCGACTGGACCCGGTTGTGCACGTAGAAGATCTGGCCTTCACGCAGCAGCTCACGTCGGATCGCGGCGGACACCGCCTGATCGTCGTATGGGCCGACGTAGGTGAGGATGGGATGCCGGTCCTCCGGGGGGGTCCGGATGTGAGAGACATCCCGGATCCCGGTCAACGCCATCTCCAGCGTGCGCGGGATCGGGGTGGCGGTGAGGGTGATCACGTCGACACCGATGCGGAGCCTCTTGATGGCGTCCTTGGCCCCGACGCCGAATCTCTGCTCCTCGTCTATGACCAGGAGCCCGAGGTTCTTGAACTTCACGTCCTCTGAGAGGAGACGATGGGTCCCGATCACCAGGTCGACCTCACCCGTGGTCAGGCCCTCCACCACCTGGCGGGCCTGCTTGGGGGTGAGGAACCGCGACAGAACCTCCACTCGCACCGGATAGGGGGCGAATCGCTCCCCGAAGGTCTGATGATGCTGCTGGGCGAGCAACGTGGTGGGACACAGGACCGCCACCTGCTTGCCACTCTGGATCGCCTTGAAGGCGGCCCGGATCGCCACCTCCGTCTTTCCGAACCCGACGTCGCCGAACACGAGTCGATCCATCGGCCGATCGGCCTCCATGTCCGTCTTGACCTCGGCGATCGCCCGGAGCTGGTCGTGGGTCTCCTCGAACGGGAACGCGGCCTCCAGTTCCGACTGCCAGGGCGTGTCGGGGTCATATGCGTGGCCTTCGGCGAGGGCCCGCTTGCGGTGCAGCTCCACCACCTGGGCCGCCACCGCGGCCACCTCTCGGCGCACCCGGGCCTTCTGCTCCGACCAGTCCTTCCCGCCCATCCGGGAGACCCGGGGCGCCTCCCCACCCGTGTACCGCTTCACCGCGGCGAGTTGCTCGACGGGGACGTAGAGCTTGTCTGAGCCGGCATAGGCCACCACCAGGTAGTCGCGCTCGACACCGACCATCGTCCGGGTGACCAGACCCTCGAACCTCCCGATGCCGTGCTGGTAGTGGACCACGTAGTCCCCCTCGGTCAGGTCGCGGTACTGCGTGGGCGAATGCGACCTCGCTCGCGACGACCGCCGATGGGCGCGGCGCCGACCGGCGATCTCCTGCTCCCCGAGGACGGAGACACCGAGATCTGGGGCTACGAACCCCTTGTGGATCCCGGTGGAGACGATGGCCGACCCCGGGCGATCGAGACGCTCCAGACGCTCCATCATGAGCCCCTCTTCGGCGAGGGTGCGGGCGACCCGGTCGGCCGCGGCCTCGCCGTCCATCGCCACCACGGTGGCGGCACCATTGCCGATGAGGTGGTTCAGCCCCTTGGCGACGGAAGCGGGGTCGCCGGCGACGGCGTCGAGTGCGGAGATGCGGAGAACGGGATCCGATGGGCCGGTGGGAGTCGAGGGCATGCCGAGATGGGGCCGGTCGGCCATCGCCTCCTCGAGATCGACGTACAGCGGCGGATGGTCACCGGCCTCGGGTGCCGAGTCCCCCCAGGTCGGAGCGAGCGCCGCCGCCAGCTCCGCCTCCTCCTTGATCAGGTCCCGACCGCGGTCGAGGGCCCGCACGGGGTCGACCACCACCAGGCTGGCCCCGGCGGGGATGTCGTCGATGAGGCTTCGCTCGTCGGCCAGCCAGGGAAGCCACGACTCCATGCCCGGGAAGATCTGGCCCGCGGCGAGCCGGTCCCAGGTGGAGGCGGCCCAGGGCTCTGAGGTCAACAGCTCCCGGGCCCTCTCCACGACCTGCGGCCCGGGTCGGACCTCACGGGCGGGGTAGGCGACGACCGCGGGCACGGGCTCCAGAGAACGCTGGGTGGCGACGGCGAACTCCCTGATCTCCTCCACCTGATCGCCCCAGAAGTCGAGACGCACCGGTCGGTCGCTCTGGGCCGGGAAGATGTCGACGATCCCGCCGCGCACGGCGAACTCCCCCTTCGCCTCGACCCGGTCGGTGCGGTGGTATCCGAGGGCGGCGAGCCTCTCGGCCACCGAGCCGAAGGAGACCTCGTCGCCCACCTCGAGCCGGAACGGGTCGACCGGGGAGACACTGAGCCTCTGGATCGCCGAGCGGACCGAAGCGACGACGAGCACCGGCTCGCCCGAAGCGAGGCGATGCCTCGCCTCGGAGCGGCCGGCCATCGTGGCGATGTTCGGTGACACGTGCTCGAACGGCAGGGTCTCCCACGCCGGCGCCAGGACGACCTCGTCGACGAAGAGCCGCAGGTCATCGACCAGCTCCTCGGCATCCGACTCGCCGGGCACGACCACGAGGAGGGTCTCGCCGACGCTCTCGAAGAGCCCGGCGAGAGCGAAGGCGCGGCCCCCCGGAGCCACCGCCCAGGTGGTGTCCAGATGGGGCAACGGTGCCGAGCGCCAGACAGCGAGCAGGGGACGGAGAGGGGCAACCATCAGAACCGCCGATCGTACCGAGGGCGTGGTCCGTACAGTGTCGGGTCAACCTGCCGAGGAGACGTGTGATAGCGAAGAGAATGCTCGAGGCGACCGCCGTGGCGGGGTCGGTGCTGTTGACACTCACCCTGCTGGCGTGGGCGGTGTCGGCGCTGCGCGGTTGGGTGCAGCTCCTCGTCCTCGCAGCCGCGACCGGGGTGGCAGTGCTCGTCGTGAGCTATCTGAGACGGCGCGTGCCAGAGGGAACCGTGCTCGAGATCGACCTCGACGGCGGCGTCGTCGAGAGAGCCGGCTCCGACCCGGTCAGCCGGGCGATGCACCGCCACGCGGTGACCGTGCGCGACTTCGTCGACGCATTGCAGCGCGGGGCCGGGGACCATCGCATCACCGGGGTGATCGTGCGTCTCGGCAACGCCGGGATCTCCGTGGCTCACGCCCAGGAGCTACGCGACGCAGTCCACTCGTTTCGGTCGGCGGGAAAGCGGGCGATCGCCTTCGCCGAGGTCTTCGGGGAGAGCGGGTCGGCCCTGGTCGACTACTACCTGGCGGCGGCCTTCGACGAGATCCATCTCCAGCCGCGCGCCCTGGCCTCGATAGAGGGGCTGGTCGCCCGGAGCCCGTTCCTGCGCGGGCTCTTCGACCTGGTGGGCATGGTCCCCGACTTCGAGCATCGCGAGGAGTACAAGACGGCCAAGTACCTGTTGACGGAGACCGAGTTCACCGAGCCTCACCGCGAGGTCCAGGAGGCGGTGACCGGGGAGCTCTTCTCCCAGATCGTGGCCGGGATCGCCACCGATCGTGACCTGGAGACCGGCACCGTGGAGACGCTCATCGACTCGGCGCCCCTCACCGCCGAGGAGGCCCTCGAAGCGGGGCTGGTCGACCATCTGGGGCATCGGGATCGAGCCTACGAGGCGGCCGGAGCCAGGTTCATGTTCCACGATCGCTACCTGAAGAAGGCGGGCCGGCCCCACAGCAAGGGTCCCAGGATCGCCCTCATCTTCGGCACCGGCTCCATCGCACGCGGCGGTCCCCGGTTCGACCCGCTCACCGGGGGCTCGTCGCTCGGCGCCGACGAGGTGGCGCGAGCGTTTCGGGAGGCGATCGACAGCGCCAAGATCCAGGCGATCGTGTTCCGGGTCGACTCCCCTGGTGGTTCCGCGGTGGCATCCGAAGTGGTGAGCCACGAGGTGGATCGAGCCCGGGGGGCCGGCAAACCGGTCGTCGTCTCTATGGGCCAGGTCGCCGGGTCGGGCGGCTACTGGATCTCGGCGCCGGCGAACCGGATCGTGTCCCAACCCGGGACGATCACGGGCTCGATTGGCGTGGTGTGGGGCAAGCTGGCCGATCGGGCAGCCTGGGCACGGCTCGGCATCACCTTCGATCAGGTGGCTCTCGGCCGGAACGCCACCTTCTCCTCGAGCCGCGACCTCTACACGGACAGCGAGAGGCAACGGCTCGAGGTCGTGATCGACGACATCTACGAGAACTTCGTCGATCACGTGGCGAACGGCCGCGGGCTCGGCGTCGAGCAGACCCGTCAGATCGCAAAGGGTCGGATCTGGGCCGGTGCCCAGGCGGTCGAGAACGGACTGGTCGACGAGTTGGGAGGTCTGGAGCGGGCGATCTCCATCGCCAAGGACGAAGCCGGCATCGCTCCCGAGGACGGGGTGAGGGTCGTGGTCTATCCGAGGGAACGGGCCATCCCGCTGCCGCAACGGAAGACGAGCAGCGAGCCCGTCGAGGTGGCCGCCGGCATCGTCGCCGACGTCTTCTCCGGTTTGGTCGAACCGGTGTCGGGAGCCCAGGCCCGCATGCTGCCCCCGCGCCGATAGCTCCGGCACTCAGTCGAGGAGACCCTCGGCCCGGAACCAGCGAAGAGCCCGCACCAGTGTGTCCTCGACCGGGATGTATTCGAGACCCAGGTCTCGCGTGGCCTTCGATCCGTCGTAACGATGGCCGTGCAACAGCACCCGGGCCGACTCCGCACAGAGCGGAGACTGCCGTCCCAACGCCCGAAAGCAGACGTCCACCACCGGAGCGAGCGCGGCGACGGCGCGCGACTTCAGGAATCGCGGCCGGTCACGGCCACCCAGGGCCTGCTGGAGGGCACGGATCGCAGCGCGGATCGTCACTGTCCCCCCGCTCAAGACGTACCTCTCACCTGGCTGGCCGCGATCGGCAGCGAGGAGGTGGCCCCGGGCGCAGTCGTCGATGTCGACCAGGGAGATGGTGGTATCGACGAGGACAGGTAGCTTCCCCCGGGCCGCGGCGAGGAGGAGGGCACCTGTGCCCGAGGAGCGGCCCGGCCCCTGCACCGAGGACGGGTTCACGGCGACCAAGTCGATCCCGCGCGCGCCGTCGAAGACGAGGCGCTCGGCGACCGTCTTCGACCTCTCGTACTCGGAGAGGAAGTGACCCCGGTGCTTGGAGGTCTCCGACCCGACCGTCCCCTGCTCCTCGCCGATGGTCACCGCCGACGAGGTGTGCACCAGTCGCCCCACCCCGGCGCGGGCAGCCGCTTCGAGCACGGCCAGGGCGCCGTCGACGTTCACTCTCCACATGTGTGAGGGGTCGCGGGAGCACAACTCGTTGACCCCGGCGACGTGGAACACCCGCTCGGCACCCTTCACCAGCCGGTCGAGGGCATTCCGGTCGAGGACGTCGCCATGGACGACTGACGCACCCATCCGGTCGAGCCGGGCGGACGATTCCGTCGATCGAGCGAGAGCCCGAACCTCGTGGCCGTCGTCGACGAGATGCCTGACCACGGCGGCCCCCACCACTCCCGAGCCGCCGGTGACGGCGACCTTCACGTCCTGACCTGGTCGGGCTTGGTCTTGACCACGTCCCAGAAAGCGGCCACATAGCCCCAGGCCGAGCCGATGGTGGCCAGCACCGCGACCAGCATGAGCCACTGGTCGAAATACCACGGCCCCCAGCGGTCGGCGAACCGGATGAAGGCGAAGAAGATCGCCGCGTACTGGGTGAACGCCTTGATCTTGCCCCATGCCGAAGGGGTGATGAGCCCACCTCTCTGCGCCACGACCCCGCGCAATGCCATGACGGTGAACTCCCGGAAGATGATGATCGCCGCCGGCCAGATCGAGACGTGATCCACCGACACCAGGGCGAGGAGGGTGCCGGTCACCATGATCTTGTCGGCGGTGGTGTCCAGGAAGGCGCCGAGGACGGTGCCCCCGGTGGTGCGGCGCGCCCAATATCCGTCGAGGAAGTCGGTGAACGCGGCGATCAGGAAGAGGACGGCAGCGATCTCGTAGTGCCGCTCGATCTCTTCGGCGCGGGTGAGCGCCATGATGGGAACCACCATGGCGATCCGGAACACTGCCAGCGCGTTGGGAAAGTTGAAGGTCATCCTCGACCCACCGATCTTATGCGCAGCCCGGCTCGAGAGTCAGACCCAGTCGAGCGAGCGCTCTATCGCCTGACGCCAACGGGCGTGGAGCCGGGTCCGCTCTTCGGACGACATCAGCGGTGACCAGCGGACGTCCTCCGACCACAGGTCCCTTATCTGGTCGAGGTCCGACCACACTCCGACCGCCAGACCCGCCCCGTAGGCGGCACCGAGGGCGGTGGTCTCCGTCACCACCGGCCGCACCACGTCGACACCGAGGAGGTCTGCCTGGAACTGCATGAGCGTGTCGTTGCCGGTCATCCCCCCATCGACCCGCAACTCGGTGAGGTCCACTCCCGAGTCGACTGTCATCGCTTCGAGCACGTCGGCGGACTGATAGGCGGCGGATTCGAGGGCGGCCCGGGCGATGTGGGCCTTGGTGGCATAACGGGTCAGCCCCACGATCACCCCCCGGGCATCCGGCCTCCAGTGGGGGGCGAACAGCCCGGAGAATGCCGGGACGAAGTAGACGTCCCCGTTGTCATCGACACTGGTGGCGAGCTCTTCGACCTCCGAAGCCGATTGGATGATCCCCAGGTTGTCCCTCAACCATTGGATCAGGGCTCCGGTCACCGCGATCGAGCCTTCGAGGGCGTAGACGGTTTCCTCGCCGGCGATCGAGTAGCCGACGGTGCTGAGCAACCCGGCTTCCGAGGCCACCGGCTCGGTGCCGGTGTTCATGACCATGAAGTTCCCGGTGCCGTAGGTGTTCTTGGCCTCACCGGGGCGGAAACAGGCCTGCCCGAACAGGGCAGCGTGCTGGTCGCCGAACATCGCGGCCAGGGGAACGCCATCGAGCGGGGCGCGACACTCGCCGATCTGACCCACCGACGGGACGATCTCGGGGAGCATGTGGCTCGGAACCCCGATCTCCAACGCCAGGTCGGAGTCCCAGGATGTGGTGACCAGGTCCATGAGCAGCGTCCGGGAGGCGTTGGTCACATCCGTGACGTGGCGACCGGTGAGGTTCCACGCCAGCCAGCTGTCGATGGTCCCGAAGGCGAGCTCGCCGCGCCGGGCCCGATCGGTCAGGTCGTGGTGGTCGAGCAACCAGCGTGCCTTGGGGCCGGAGAAGTAGGTGGCCAGGGGCAGGCCCGTCTTGGCGGCGAAACGTCGGGGGCCGGCGTCGCCGGCCAGCTCATCGCAGAGCTCAGCGGTCCTGGTGTCCTGCCAGACGATGGCGTTGGCCACCGGCTCACCGGTGCTGGTGTCCCAGATCACCGTGGTCTCGCGCTGGTTGGTGATGCCCACCGCCCGGAGATCTGAAGGCTCCAGCCCGGAGTCGGCGAGACCGGCCTCCACGACCGAGCGGGTCTTCGCCCAGATCTCTGTCGGGTCGTGCTCCACCCACCCGGGCTGGGGGAAGATCTGGTCGTGCTCTTCCTGGGCGCTGCCGACGACACGGCCTTCGTCGTCGAAGACCATGAAGCGGGTGGAGCTGGTCCCCTGGTCTATCGCCCCGACGTGATCAGTCATCTCGATCGCGGAGAGCGGCCAGTTCTTGGGCGCGGGCGCGGTCGTCGGCCCAGCGCTCCACCACTTCGGCGGCGTCCTCGACCACGAGATCGACCTCATCTCGCTCCTTCTTGGAGAACCGGCTCAGCACGTAGTCGGCCGGGTCCTGTCTGCCGGGTGGGCGGCCGACGCCCACCTTGAGCCGGGAGAAATCCTTCGTCCCCAAGGTCCTCTCCAGGGAGCGGATGCCGTTGTGCCCGCCGCTGCCGCCGCCGACCTGGAGTCGGAGCCGCCCGAACGGGAGGTCGATGTCGTCGTGGATCACCAGCAGGCCGTCGACCGGGACCTTGTAGTAGTCGAGGGTGGCGCGTACCGCCCGTCCACTCTCGTTCATGAACGTGAACGGCAGCAGAAACAGGGTGCGGTCCTCGCCGACCCCGGTCTGGGCGATCAGACCGCTGATCCGGGACGGGGCTTTCCCCGGTGGGGTCTGGGCGCGTTCCAGGACGCGCTCGACGACTTCGGCTCCAACGTTGTGCCTGGTGCCTTCGTAGTCGGGGCCGGGGTTGCGCAGCCCGACCACGACCCGCACCGGGCTACTCGTTGTCTTCGGGCTCTTCGCCCTCTTCGTCAGCCTCTTCAGCGCCTTCTTCAGCTTCTTCACCCTCTTCGAGCTCTTCACCTTCGAGAAGCTCTGGCTCCTCGGGCTCGGGCTCTTCGATCTCGGCGGCCGGCACGGTCACGGACATGATGACGGCGTCGGGCTCCTCGAGGTAGACGATGCCTTCGAGCTCGGGCAGGTCCTCGATCCGGAGTGATCCTCCGATCTCGACCTCGGACACGTCGAGCTCGATGTATCCCGGGATCTCGGTGGGGAGCACCTCGATGAGGACGTGGGTGCGGCGGGGGCTGAACACTCCGCCCTCCTTGACACCGACAGGCGTGCCCTCGAAGTGGAGGACAACCTCGGCGTGGGTCTTCTGGGTCAGGTCGAGGGTGAGGAAGTCGACGTGGCGGTACTCGTTGCGGAAGGGGTGGCGCTCGATGACCCGGGCCATCGTGGTCAGCGTCTCACCGCCCTCGATCTCGAGGTTGATGATGGCGTTCGTACCCGCCTCGGTGTGCAGGGCTACCTGGAGGTCGTGAGCGTCGACGGAGACCGGGATGGGGGCGGAGACGTCGGGCCCGTAGACGATGGCGGGCACCTGTCCCTCGCGGCGCACCCGCCGGGACTCGCGCGAGCCCGGCTTCCTGCCGGCCCGGGCGCGCAGGCTTACTTGCTCCATTCGAAAAGACTCCTTGGAAAAGGGAGAGGTGGACCTCGATTATGGCCGCGATCAGCCTCTTGTGCCAGACGAGATCTCTTCGATCCAGGGGAGAGACGCCGAGACGTAGCGCTCGGTCATGTTCTCCAGGTTCCAGCCACCCCCGCGATATCCGTGGCCCGCGCCTTCCAACAACTCGAAATCGGCGTTCGGCAACGGAGCGATGTGCTCTTCGAAGAGGTCCATCCGGGACAGGGCGTCCTTGGTTCCCTGGAGGAAGAGCATCGGGATGGTGATCTCGGGGAACTGGTCGATGCGCAGCCTCTCGGGCTTGCCCGCAGGATGGAGGGGATAGGCGTAGAGGATCAGCCCGGAAGCGGGGAGGCCGTCGGCGACCAGGTAGGTGCCGATCCGCCCACCCATCGACCGCCCTGCCAGGTAGAGCTGGTCCACTCGCTCCGAGAACGTCTCGGCCACGGCCCGGTGACAGGTGACCAGCTTCTCCTGGCGGTCGGGGCGCTTGGAGCCGCGTTCGGTGTAGGGGTAGTTGAAGCTCATCACGGTGTGGCCCCCGGCAGCCAATCCGGACCGGAGCCCCGCCATCGAGGGGTGCTCTTGGTCGGTGCCGGCGCCGTGGGCGAGCAGGATGCCGATGGCGCCTGACCCCTCGGTGATGGCGGTCACCTCGCCACCGTCCCATGTCACCGTCTCCCTGGTGCTCATCGTCTCACTGTAGAACTGTGGTTACCGTCTCCCCGATGGAGCTCGTCGTCTACGAGACCGCCGAAGAGGCCGCGGTCGGCGCCGCAACGCGGATCGCCGACCTCCTCGCCGCGGCGGGAGAGAGGTTCACGCTGGGCCTCGCCGGAGGCAGCACCCCCGCCGCCTCTTATCAGGAGCTGCGCGGACGCGCCATCGCCTGGCGACGGGTCGACGCCTGGCTCTCCGACGAGCGCTGGGTCCCGCACGACCATGAGAGGTCCAATGGTCGGATGGCCGCCGAGACCCTGATGGACCACGTGGACGCCCGGTTCCACCGGCCGCGGTGGAGCGAGCACATCGAGGCCTCCGACTCCGCCGCCCGCTACGAAGCCGTCCTGCGCTCGATCCACGATGGTCGTCGCCCCGACCTGATCCTCCTCGGCATGGGCGAGGACGCCCACACCGCCTCTCTGTTCCCGGGGAGCGACGCCCTGGCGGAGAGCCGGCGGTGGTTCGTCTCCAACACGATCCCCGAGTCCGGCGAGGTACGTCTCACCGCCACCTATCCGATGTTGTGGAGCGCCCGACGTCTCATGGTCCTGACCGCCGGGGAACACAAGGCCGCGGCGCTACGTGACAGCTTCGAGGGTGGCCAGACCCCGGTGGGTCGTATCGCCGAAGGCGAAGCCGAAGTCGAATGGCACGTAGATCGCCCCGCAGCCTCTCTGCTCTCCTGATCGTCCTCACCGTCGCGGCGTGCTCGTCGGACGAGAACAACCCGTCCACGGCCGCGTCGTCACCGCTGGACACGACCACGACGAGTCTGGTGGTCACTACCACGATCCGGGACTCCCCCACCACCACGGCCGATCCCACCGAGCCCGTCGACGTCATAGTCGCCGTCCCCGATGGCGAGGGCCCTTTTCCGGCGGTGGTGCTGGTGCACGGAGGTGGGTGGGTGGCCGGAGCGCCGAGTCTGATCGCACCTCTCGCCCGGCACCTCACCGGGAGCGGGTTCCTCACGGTGAACACCGGCTACGCCCTGGCGTCGCGTGATCGGGCCGGGTACCCGGAGGCGGTGGAGGACGTGGCATGTGCGGTGCGTTACGCCGCACTCCACCCGGAGTCTGACGGGACCGTCGCCGTCATCGGCCACTCCGCCGGCGCCCACATCGGGGCACTGGTCGCCCTCGCGGGCGATCGTTATCGCGGGGCGTGCTCGCTAGCGGGCTCGGGACTCCCGGAGCTCTTCGTCGGCCTGGCCGGCCCCTACGACGTCACCCGGCTGGGCGTTGCCGTCGCCGGCTTCTTCGGTGGTCCGTCGGACCGGGTCCCCGAGGCATGGGAGGCGGGCAACCCGATGAACTTCGTCGGTGAGAACCCGGGCCTGGACGCGTTGATCATGTACGGCGAGCTCGACGGGATCGTGGTCGATCGCTTCGCCATCGACTTCCACAATGCTCTGGTGGAGGCGGGGGTCAGCTCGCTGCTGGAGCGGATCGCAGGCGCCCGACACAGCGACATGCACAACCCCGAACTGGTCGGCGACCTCATCGTCACCTGGCTGGAACGGGAGCGCTGACCATCACATCTTGGTGATGTCCCTCGGCGCCAACCGCGGACCGAAGCTCGGCTCGTGACCGAGTTCGTGGAGGAGCCGGATCACACGGCCCCGATGGGGACGGAACGGCTCGAGCAACTCCAGCATCTCCTCGTCGGTGCCCCGATCTCGGCCGGTGAGGTGATGGACCACCATGTGCTTGAAGTGGAAGTCGCCCACCGCCACCTGGTCGGGGTCTCCGTGGGACACCTCGAGCGTCTTGGCGCTCGTCCAGAGCGAGATTCCCCGGTAGGAGGTGAGTACTGCCTCCGCCTCAGCCGGCGAGCTCTCTCTCAGCCGGTCGATCCGGTCGGCATCGCCCGCCACCGTGCGGAGGAGGTCGGCTCTGCGCTTCTCCAGGTGCAGCTGGTGATAGACGTGATAGGGAGCCCCTGCCATGCGCTCGGGATCGGGAGGGAGACGTATCGTCTCTCTGGGGCCGGGAGCAGGATCGGAGAACGTGGCCCGCAGGCCGCGGATGGCGGCGGTCGCCTCCCGGCCGGTGACCTTCTGGCCGCATATCGCCGCCACGAGTGCCCGGAACACCAGTTCGGTGCGCCCGAATCGGTCGCCGGGATGTCGGTGGTGCAGTCTCGACACCACCGGGTGGTCGGTGTCGAATCCCGACGGGTCGTCGTCGAGCCCGGCCATCGACCCGAGACGCTCCAACAGCCAGCCACCTCCCTCGCCCCAGGCTTCACCGATCAGGTCAGCTTTGGTCCGGCGGATGCGCAGCGCCCCCGTGCCGTCGGCTGTGCGGGCGGCAAACCACCAGCCATCGTCGGCAAACATGCCGTGAAGAGGCCGCAAGGTGCGACGCAGGTCGAGGGGACGGCCGTCGATCGGGATGGTCCGGGTTTCCACACGAACCATCATCGTCGTCTCGACGAATACATGATCAGCCGCTTGCGTTGCAAGGAGACCCAGGAAGGAGTTGAAAATGGCACGTGTGAACATCGTCGGCGACGGCCCCGGTGGACTGTCGGCGGCGCTCTTCATGGCCAAGAACGGCCACGAGGTGAGGGTGTTCGGGCAGGGCGAAACCGCGATGAACTTCGCGTACCTGTACAACTACCTCGGCATCCCCGAGATCGACGGCACCGAGTTCCAGGGCATAGCCCGTGAGCAGGTCAAGCGGGTCGGGGCCACTCTCGTGGATGAGAAGGTGACATCGGTGACCGCGGGAGACAGCTTCACCGCGACGACCGAATCCGGGGACCACGAGTCCGACTATCTGATCCTCACCGAAGGCAAGAGCCCGGAGCTGGCCCGGTCGCTGGGCGTGGCCGAGAGCGTCGAGGGAGCCATCGAGGTCGACGCCAACTACATGTCGTCGATCGAGAGGATCTACGTGGTGGGACGTTCGGTCCGGCCCAGCCGCAGCCAGGCGATCATCTCGGCCGGCGCCGGAGCGGTAGCGGCACTCGACATCCTCGCCCGGGAGGAGGGCAAGGACGTTCAGGACTGGGACACCCCGCCGAAGGAGTAGCAGTTGGGGGGAAGTAGGACCACCGGCTAGGGCGGTTGGCCTCCAGCCACGTAGGTGTGTCCGAGGGGGCTGATCCAGATGTCGACTCCCGTCACTCTCTTGTGTTTCCAGCCGTGGTCTTTGAGGGTGTGGTCGTGGCGGCATTTGGGTCCCCCGTTGTTGGTGGAGGTCTGTCCGCCTCGACTCCAGGGGAGGAGATGGTCGTAGTCGCAGTCTTCGGCCGGTACCCGGCATCCCGGGAACGAACAGGTGGGTTGAGTGGCGTTGACCATCCTGGAGATGGCCTTGGTGGGTCGACGTGTGGTGGTGACCACACCAGCGATATTGCCCCAGTCGTCGGTGATGGTTGCCTGCCATTCGGCACGGGGATGGATGTCGGCGAATTTGCGGGCCACGTCGGCGATGACGGGACCCATCCCGGGGATCTCG
>CAZYCX010000048.1:0-20058 GCA_964645875.1 uncultured Acidimicrobiaceae bacterium | reverse complement strand
GGGTGTCGAGATCGTCCAAGCAGCAAGCGATTGAGCTCGCCGAAATCGTTCTGACCAGGGTGTTCGTGGAGCTGACGGGATTTGAACCCGTGACCCCCTCGTTGCGAAAGATGTGGCCAAAATCCCCTGACCAGGGGAAACGACCCCCGATTCCGGGCTTGTGGAGCGGCTGTGGGGCGAGCGACGTGAGGCATCGTGAGACATGGTGAGACGAGACAGCAACCTCCTCCACCCCGCCACGGGCGGCGGTGACGCCTGATCGAGGCACACGGTGGCGCTGTTCTCAGATAGCACATACCGGCTCTCGCGCTGTCATGGGCCAACTCGGCTGACCTAGGTGAGTCAGATGTGTCCGCTGTTGTTGTCACGCCGGTCAGGGCCGCTGTTGCTGTCCTGATCCGAAGCCTGTCCACCCTATGGAGCGTGACTCATCACAGTCCTGTCGCAGCAGTCCTGTCCCCGGATCGCCACGGACAGGTTCGCGCTCGCAAAGGAGGCCAGCTCAATGCTCCCAGATTCACAGCCGACTCAATCGAGGCATTGGCAGATCAGGACGAGCTTGTCTAGGAACGACTCCTCCTCCAGAGCCACCCGGTCTCGTCTGGAGGGGGACCACTACACCTTCGATTCTTTGTGGAAAGGGCCCTCCTCCGCCTCCGGAAGTAAGGAGGGCCCCTTCTTGGCAGGTCTCCGAGCCAGAGCCTGTTAGCTACGGTCCGGCGTGCGGATGGACCTGTCCTCCCGGATTGGGCACTGCCGGGCATGGCAGGGGCCCTTGTGGGCTGAAGGTCACCACACCTCCGGACGCGTCCGCGACCACCGCGGGCGCTTGGGCGTTGCAGTGGGCCTGGGCCCAGGGGTTGCTGATCGGCCCCGACACCACGGGACTCTCTTTACTCGGTGGCTGCACGGTTTGACTGTGAGCCAACGCCGGTGCGGCGGTTAGGGCGAGGAGCGCCAGAGTGGCGATCCAGATGCCTGTGAGACGTCGAATCCTGCCTTGATGCAGGGACGTCGATCGATGAGTAGTACTCATGTTTGCCTCCTGTTGTGTGTCTTGGGGCTGGGTTTCCCGACCCTATGGTCGAAGGTGCCGGCTAGGTCCTTTCTCGAACGCCTGCGAGCTGGCCGACTCATTTGTTCGTTCCTTCCCTCCTTGTCATTGAGCGCGTTCAACCGAACGACCGCTTTCCTTCCATGCCTTCAAGCCGCCATCCAGATGCGCCACCGACCGATAGCCGAGACGCCGAAGCGTCTCCCCCGCAAGGGCTGATCGACTGCCTGAGGCGCAATAGAGGATGACCCGGCTCTCGGGGTCGAACTCGTCCCGGTGATACGAGCTGGTGAGATCCGCCCAGAATTCGAGCATCCCTCGCGGCGCCCAGATGGAGTTCGGGATCCACCCGTGCGACCGCAGCTCGTCTTCTTCCCGGATGTCAACGAGCACGACCCCATTGGACAGCTCGATCTCGAGTTCGTCCGGTTGAAGGTTGTCGACCAACCTGCGGGCACATGTCACCATGTCCGCCGAGGTCGTGGCTCCCGGTTCGTGTTGACCCATGGGGTGTTTGTTACGGGGTCGTAGTCCACATGCACTGGTAACTCGCTGTAGCAGCTCTCCAAGCGTTCCCAGTGAGTTCCCAGCGGTCTCCACGAGGATTCATCAAATCGCTAGCGGATGCGGTGAAAAGGGAGTACACATCAGGTGTTGGAGTACCTCGTACTGGGACCACTCACGGTGCTGGTTGACGCGCGTCCCACGAAACTGGGCGGTCGCCGCCAACAACTTGTTCTGGCCACGCTGCTCTCCCACGCCAACCTCACGGTCTCCCAGGATGCCCTCATCGATGGCGTGTGGGCCGGCGAGCCGCCCGAAGCTGCCAAATCCACCCTGCAGAGTTACATCTATGGTCTGAGACGGGCTCTCGGCACCGACGCCATCCTGCGTCAGGGGGAGGGATACCGAGTCGATGTCGACGCTTCATCTTTCGACTCGATTCGATTTGAGGAGTTAACCGCCGAAGGCCGAAAGCTGATCGAGAGCGATCCGGAAGCAGCCTCCGAGAAGCTCTCAGAGGCGCTGGCGCTCTGGCACGGGTCGCCTTACGAGGGCCTGGACAGCCCGACTCTTCTCATCGAGGCAACCCGTCTGGAAGAGCTTCACTTGGCCGTGATCGAGCTCCATATTGAGGCAGAGCTCGTCACAGGGAATCACGCCGCCCTGATCGGAGAGCTGGATTCGCTGGTACGAGATCATCCACTACGGGAACGCTTCCGGGCGCAGCAGATGGTGGCTCTATACCGAAGCGGGCGACAGGCCGAGGCACTACGGGCGTACCAGCAGGCACGGCATCACCTTGCCGACGAGTTGGGGATAGAACCATCGCGCGAGCTGCAAGAGCTCGAGCAGAGGATCCTCGAGCAGGATCCTCTGCTGATCGAGCGCCCTACGGCGGAGTTCGCTGCGGGATCCCGCCCGTTGCGCGGTTACGAGCTCGGTTCAGTCGTTGGTAGCGGTGACTTCGGGACGGTCTACCGGGCCCGTCAACCATCGGTCCAGCGAGAAGTTGCAATCAAGGTCATAAGACCCGAGCACGCCAACCTGCCCGACTTCGTGCGCCGTTTCGAGCGGGAGGCGCAAACGGTCGCCGAACTCGATCATCCTCACATCGTCCCGCTGTACGACTTCTGGCGCGACCCCGACGGGGCCTACCTGGTGATGCCAATGATGAGAGGGGGGAGCCTCGAATCAGCGGTAGGGGAAGGGGGATGGTCGATTCCCCGGACCATGGCCGTGTTGGAACAGGTAGGCGGAGCGGTTGCACATGCCCACAGACGAGGGGTGATCCACCGGGACATCAAGCCGGCCAACGTGTTGCTCGACTCGGACGGGAATGCCTACCTGTCCGACTTCGGGATAGCCCAGCATTCAGGAGATGTCCTCCCGGATCGGGTCGGGCCTCCCCCCGGGGTTCACCCGGACACGAACGAAAGTGTCGGTCCCGACATCTTCGGACTGGGATACCTGGCCTTTCGATTGCTGACTGGGGTGAGCCCGACACCGGGCGGGCCGCTCCCCAGGCTGTCGGATGCACGTCCCGATCTGCCTCCAGAGCTAGGACGTGTGCTGGCACGCGCCACTGACGCTGATCTCTCGGTGAGGTATCGCCGGGTCGATGACTTCCTCAGGGCGTTCAAACAGACCGCTGGTGCCGATGTGGCGACGATCTCTTCGGCCAGCGAAGAGGTACCCGACTCCACCCGAAACCCTTACAAAGGTCTTCGGGCTTTTCGAGACCTGGATGCCGCCGACTTCTTCGGACGCGACGCGCTGGTCGACGACCTGCTCAGTGCCCTAACCAAACACAACGTCGTGGCGGTGGTCGGGCCTTCGGGGAGCGGCAAGTCCTCTGTGGTCAGGGCCGGCCTGATACCGGAGCTACGCGCCCGGGCTGTCGAAGGGCCTCACCAGTGGCTCATGACTGACATGTTCCCTGGCTCTCATCCATTCGAGGAGCTGGAAGCAGCTCTGCTCAAAGTGGCTGTCGATCGCCCCTCCAACCTCCTCAGCGAGTTGTCAGACGAGGGAGGGCTGCTTCGTATCACCAAGAGAATCCTCCCCTCCGAGGACACCACCCTGTTGCTCGTGGTCGATCAGTTCGAAGAGATGTTCTCGACGGTGGCCTCGGAGACCACTCGGCGCCTGTTCCTCGACAACCTGGTGGCCGTGGCTGGAGACGAGAGAAGCAGAGTCAAAGTCGTGCTGACACTGCGGGCGGACTATCTAGACAGGCCTCTGACATATCATCCGTTCTCGGAGGTCATGGGTCGAGGGCTGGTCACGGTCGGACCGCCCGGCCGAGACGGACTGGCCCAGGCGATCGCGGCACCGGCTCGAGCCGTGGGAGTCGACGTTGAGCCGGGACTGATCGGAAAGATCGTCTCCGACCTCGAGAACCAGCCAGGAGCTCTTCCGATGCTCCAGTTCACACTCACCGAATTGTTCGCCACCCGTGAGGGCCCCTCCCTCACTATTGCGAAGTATGAGGACATGGGCGGGGTAAAGCGCGCGCTCGCCAGTCGGGCCGAGGAGCTCTACGCAGAGATGTCCGAGTCGATGCGGGAGAGTGTCCGCCAGATATTCCTCAGGATGGTCAATGTCACCGACGAGGAGAGAGCAACCCGTAGGCGTGTCACCCAAGCCGAGCTGCGGGGCCTTTCGATCGACCACGGTGCAATGGACCTGGTTCTCGATCGTTTCGGAAGCCTGAGACTCATCGCATTCGACCGTGACCCGACCACACGAAACCCGACGGTCGAGCTGGCGCATGAGGCCATCCTCGACGAATGGGAACGTCTCCGCGATTGGGTGGAGGAGTATCGGGAAGCGCTGATCGTGGCAAGGCGAATCAGCGGGCTCACGCGGGAATGGGTCATCTCCGGCGAGGACTCCAGCTTCCTGCTGCGCGGGCCCAGGCTTCGCCAAGCCGAAGACTGGCTGGCGTCAACCGATTTGGCTTACACCGACGAAGAGATGGTGTTCATCCAAGCGAGCAGGGATCTCGAAGGGGCAGAAGACCGCGCAGCTCGTCGCCGGCGACGAAGGACCATCGTGGCGCTGACTATCGGCCTGGCGCTGGTGAGCGTCCTCGCCATCATCGCATTCGTCCAGCGAGGCGTGGCTGAGCACGAGGCCTTGCGGGCTCGGATTCGAGAGCTGGCCGTGGCGTCGGGCAGCCACCTCGAACAGAACCCGGAGTTGGCGCTTCTCGTCGCCGTCGAAGCGTTCGACGAGTCGATCCGAGCCGATGGGGAGCCGATGGTCGAGACAGCCAGCGCAGTGGCCCAGGCCGTCCAGGATTGGCGTCTCATCGGCCGGTACCCATCAGGGGAGGAGTTCCTGCCAACAGCATCGCCCGGAGGATCTCTTATCGCCACAGCGTCGGTGCAATCGCCCCAAGATGTCGACTTGTTCGACACCGGGGGTACCCCGATCCGGACGCTGGTGGGACCTGACCACCCGGGAGCGGTGGCCTGGGCGGGAGAGTTCCATCCCGTGGAAGACACGATCGCAATCATCTACGCGCTGGGCGGGGGACCATACCCAGGAGAGCTCCCGGAAGGCGTCCCGGAGGTCGTCGTCTTCGACGCCAAAGATGGGACCGCTGTTCGACACTTCGACTTGAACGCGGGCGCCTCCGAGGTCAGCTTCAGTCCCTCGGGGAGGTGGCTGGCGGTGTCCTCGGGCCGAGTGGTACACGTCTTCGACTGGAACCAGGGAGTGGAGGTCTCCCGATTGATCAGCCCGGCGGATGTCGGGCACCCGTACTTCCTCGACGACAACCGAGTATTGGTCCCGGTGGAACGATCCGGATTCGCCACATACACGATCAACGATGGCCGACTGGTCAACGAGAGACCGGTGGCGAATCTGAGTCTGATCACCGCGGCCGACACCAATCGGAGCCGTCTCGCGTATCGGGCGGGAGACCGGATCGGGGTCGTGAACCTTTCCACCGGGGCCGTCGTCTTCGATTTGAGAGCGCCATGGGTGATCGCCCTGGCTCTCGACCCAGACGGCAGCCGCCTCGCCTACTCGGGATTCGACTCGAACATCTACGTGGTCCCGATCGAGGGAGATGGACCGGGACTGGAGCTCGCCGGGACCCTAGCCAACGTTCACGCGCTGAACTTCGTCGACTCCCAACGCTTGCTCTCCTATGGGGAGGACGCCCTCCTGTGGGACGTCTCACCGGCAGGCCCGGAGCAGCTCGGTGCCATCGACCTGGCTGAGGCACAGTGGGGATTCCAGGTCTCAGATGACCTGAGCCTGCTCAGCTACTACATGTCGGCCGGTCTCGGTGTGGATCCGAGCGGCGATCCAGCGGATGGGATGCGTCTTGTCGATCTCGTGAGCGGGGACGAGACGCTTGTAGTCGAACAAGAGGTCATGACCATCAAGGCCGGCTACCGGCAGGTGAGTCCCGACTTCACCATGGTCGGATCGTTGACACAGGGAGGCGTCTCGACGGTGCGCAGACTCCCCTCGTGGGAGGTCATCCGCCAATTCGAGGACTGCCGGAGTCCCATCGCCCTGACCCCGGACAACAGCCATGTCCTTCTCACCGGATGGGTGTGTGCGGGAACAGCGCCTGCCGAAGGGACCGCCGAGAGCGAGGTGGTCGAGATGGACTCCGGCGAGCCGATCCTCACCATCCCGTACCAGACGATATGGTCGGCCGCGTTCAATCCAGCAGGCTTCTCGGACGCCGGTCGTTATCTCATCGCCACCGACCAGCTGACCGTCGAAGTCTGGGACCTGCTGGAGCGAGAGTCGATTGGAAGCTTCGCGGCATCTGAGCTGGGCAATGTCGGAGGCCAAATGCTCCTGACCTTCGACCCCACGGGACGTTACGTCGTGGGAGGCACGACAGCCGGCACGGTTTGGGTGCTCGACATGGAACGAGTGGTCAGCGGCGCCGAGATGGTCGACGCGATCGTGTTCAGCAGACAGGCCCACGCCGGCGCGGCCCCAGGCCCGGCACTGAGTGCCGACGGTATCGTGGCGACAGCCGGGTTTGACGGGATGGTCAGACTCTGGGACCTCGACTCAGAAGACCTCCTCCTCGAGTTCGAGGCCGAGATAGGCACTCCTGTGGTCCGCTTCACTCCTGACGGCACCCATCTCCTATATCCACATAGAGGCTCGATCCGCCGAATTCCGGTCAACACCCACGCGCTCCGAGATCTGGCTGCGCAACTACTCACTCGCGACCTCCTCCCCGACGAGTGTTCCCGCTATGCACGTCAGGAAAGGTGCGACGCTCTGGAAGGTTGAGCGACACGTCGCTGCTTGGTCCTTCGAGATAGGAATTCCCAGCTTCCAACAAGAGTCCGTGGGTGTCCACGTCCTAAGCGAGCCTGATAGCCGTCTGAGTCGGGAGTCTGGTTGTTGTTCTTGGACGATGGATGGATGTGGAGCTGACGGGATTTGAACCCGCGGCCTTCTCGTTGCGAAAGATGCAGTCAAAACGCCTTGACCAGGGGATACCGCAAGCGTCAGCGGTTCTGTGGCGCGGCTGTGGGACAGGCCACGTGAGACAGCGTGAGATTTGGCATGACAGCGTGACAGCAGCCTCCTCCACCCTAGCGGCGGCGTTGACGCCTGATAGAAGCACGCGGGGGCGTTGTTATCAGATAGCGCATATTGAGCCGGTTCTGTGCGCGAGTGATGGCCGGTCCGATCCATACCGGCAGTGCGAATATGTGCGGATAAGTGGATAGCTCCACGTTCCGCACCGAAGAGGCAGTGGCGTTGTCCGGTGGGCCCTCGCTCGGGTTCGAATGGGCTGGACTACGCCTTACTCCACTTGGGCATCGCCTTCCACGACAACAAGCAAGAGCTGCAAGGGCACACGGTCACGATAAGACCAGCCAGGTCATCGACTCGTTCGTAGCCGAAGAGGGCAGTGCAGCTCCTGGTCGAGTGGCGCGGCCCCAGATCGCGGCGAACCCATCCCCGGATGACCAAGAGGAGCTGGAACTGGAAGCCGCGGAGGTCATCCAGTGTTGCCCAGAAACCGGAACCACTTCCTGAAACTGTCAGCCCACAGGAGTCACATTGAGGAGTATCCGCCCGGACTTCGGGCCATCTCACTTCTCCCGGCGGTATTACCGGCGAGTTAGAGCCCCGGTTTGGCCCACATCCGAGAGCCAAACCAGGCAAGGCCCGAGCCGAGTGCCAGGCTACCGAGGATGGCCACGAACCAGAATGCCGGTGAGACTAATAGAGCGATTGCAGCTCCCACCAGGAACAAGGGGGCGCCGACTGCGACGAGGATGCCGGACCATCGGGGGAAGACGCTCGACCTGGCCACGGCAACGCCCAGTATCACAAAGCCAGCGATGAAACCGACGCCAGCCAACCCGTTGAGGACCACCACCGGCAGGTATACGTTGATCGCGTCAAGCGTTCGCGGTGCCTCCGCCGCCAGAACCGGGGCAAAGAAACCGAACATGCTCGAAATCGCAAGCAGGGCTGTCCCCGCGAAAGCCATCAAGAAACCGGTCAACCCCAGCCGCCCCATGCGTTGCGATTCGGCACCGTAAAGCGCCGGGAGACCAAGAAGAACCAGCACATTGGAGACGACCGAAACGGCGTGAGAACCAACCAGCCTCACCTCGGTCTCGAGAATGGTCACCGGGGTCTCCTGGGAGGGATGCAACAGCGTCGCCACGACCAACAACAAACCGCCAGCGGCCAAGACCATCCCGGCCCCACGAACGAGAGCAGCCAATGACGGTCCCCTGCTGCCGAGAGCAAACTGGTCTTCCAACCTTCCCATCCTCTCGTCTGGTACAGACCCGGCTTCCGCCGACGCGACGCAGTGGCCGGGCGGCCGGGACAGTCCGCGTCGTTCCGGCCGCCCGGACCTCTACCTGATCGCCGGGTTGCGAACCGACAGGGGGTTGAGCGGCGAAAGGCCACCTTCGATCATGTAGCAGCCGTCTGCCTTGCCCGGCGTTCCTGCGTCCGGGCCATGGTGCGCGGTCTCCAACCCGTACCAGGCGGGGCCAATCGGACTCTGGCCCGGGATGTCCCCGAACTCCTCGCACGACTGAAACTGCCCGTCAGCGTCGGCTAGGAATCTCGGGTGGTTCTGACCGTTGGCCAGCACCTGCCCTTCGCCCCGGTGAGCTCGCGCCGCTTCGTGCTCGTGTCCGAGCGCCGGCAACGCCGTCGCCACCAGCAGTGCTCCCACCATTGCGGTCCTCACCAGACCGCGGGCCACCCTGCCGAACCTCTCATGAGCCATTACGTACTCCTTTGCTTGATCCTTGGGGAGACGACCACCCACTCGACTTCGCCGAACGTACCGGATCGTTCCGGTGCCGCCCCGGGCTCGCTCCGGGCCACCGCCAACAGCACGGTGCCGGTTCTCGTCAACCGTCTCCTCATCTCTCTCCCTTGTCTCGAGCGGTGACCCCCACCTCGACGACCGGGTGGAACACGGTGACGTTGGAAGCGTCGTTGGCGAGGACTTCTACCGTCCCGACTGCGGAATCTTCGGCGTCGAATGCCCAGCCTTGCACCACCAGGGCCACCTTTCCGGGAGCCTCGAGGACAGTGAGGCTGGTGATCCCGAGACGGCCGAGTTGGCGCAGAGCGTCAGCCTCAGCCCAACCTCCGGTCTCGTCGGTGATCACCACGAGCATCGCCATCCTGCTGCCCCCTGTCGCGTGTGGGGTTCAGGGTTGATTGATGCCACATCGTCGCCGACTCTTCATCGGGGCATGCCCTCATTGATTGGCCGCCTTCTTCGCTAACAGTCCGGCCAGCTCGACCCGGTTCCTCACTCCCGCCTTGGCCAGGATGTTCGACAGGTGACGCTCCACGGTCTTCTTGGAGAGAAAGAGCGATTCGGCGATCTCCCGATTCGAGGATCCAGCGGCCGCCATCTGGGCAACCTCCAGCTCCCTCCGGGTGAGACCGAGGATCTCCCCGGAGACAGTACGACGCCAGGTGCGGGCCCCCAGGTTCCGAAGGGCCCTCTCGGCGAGGCGCTGAATCGTCGCCGCCCCCAGCTTCTCCGCCTCTCCAGCCACCTCACGATATGTGTCGGCGGCCTGAGGACGACCTGCCTGGGCGGCCCGAGCCGCGGCGAGGTCGAGCCCGATCCAGAGCCGCTCGACCCGATAACCCATCTCCGAGAAGCGGTCCCTGGCCAGTTGGAGCGGCACGGGATCGCGATCGATCAGCGCCCCGGTGAGCTGCAGACCTGCTTCGATCACAGGGTTGTGGGGAACCCGGGTCTCGCGGAACCGGTCCAGCCATCGCTCCGCATCGTCAGGCATCCCGGCTCTGGCCGACGCCTCGGCAGCAGCCAGGGCAAACTCCGAAGTGCACCTGGCACACCTAGCAAGCCCGACGTCATCCCAACCCGCAACCAGCACCCGGCTCACATCGGACGAAGAACGCGGACCCATCGTCCGGCTGAGATAAGTCGCCACTCTATGCCACAGTGTCAGCCGGTAGTGCGGGTCCTCCTCTCCCTCCACACTGGCCCTCATCACATCGAGCCCGCTTCGCCAATCCCCACCGACCAGCGTCGAGAGCTCCGTAGTCGCTCGGGCGAAGTAGACGGACCGGGGAAAGCCGTGACGCTCGGCGAGAGGTATCACCTCTGCGGCTACTCTTGCCGCATCTGCGAGACGTCCAGTCTCGTAGAGGCTCGTTGCGTAGGCGGGGCCGAACCGGACGATCATCGTGGCCAGGGCCATCTCGTGAGACTGCTGCCAGAGGGACTCGAGGATCGACCGGGCATCGGCCAGCCTGCCCACCCTTATCAGGGCTCTGCCCTGTTGGCCGAGCGCCACTAGTCTCTCCAGCTCGGAGCGCGCTGCGTCCACCATTAACAAGGCAACCTCTAGCGATCTCAGGTGATCGGCCGAGATCATGGCGGAGTCGTACGCAGCCTGGAGCACGTCGACTCTCACCGCAGGCGCTCTCTCCAACCGGTCTTCGCCCGTCTCCTCTCCGAGCATCAGCCCCAGCTCTCGTGCCTGCGCCATCGCACCCTCGGCGATGACGTGGCCATCCTGCTGGCGCCGTTCGCTCTGCATGAGAAGCCCAGCTTCGAGGGTCGCCATCTCGATCCGGTTGAGTTGGTCGGTATCCGGGATGGCTCTCGCCATGTCCAGCCATGTGCGGCTCTCGGCAAAAGCATCGGAGCGGAGGGCGATGCGAGACATCTGGCATGCAGCCCAAACCCGCTCGACAGGGTCTCCTGACTGCTCAAAGACGAGGAGCCACCGACGCGTGGCGATGTCTGCCGCTCCGATATCGGTGGCGAGCTGCGCCACACCTCGCCTGAGGAGAGCCGCCTCCTCGTCGTCGAGTCCTGGCTGGTCGGCGGCTCGGGCGAGATTGGCGAGACCACCCTCGCCGAGCAACTGCCGGCGCGGAGACCCCAGCAGGGCGAGCGCCTGTGACCGAGCAGGGGCACCTGCCTCCAGCCGGTGGTACAAGGCCTCGAGCAGGATCTCGGTTCGTGGGTGCTCGATGGTCTCTAGGTATCGGGCGATGCCAGCGTGAGCTCTCTGCCGCGACTCCTCGCCGGCCTGCGCTATGGCTTCCTCCCGGATGAGATCATGGACGAGCGACACCTGGTCGAATCGCCGTCGTATCAAGCCCCGGGACTCGAGGTCGTGCACCGCCTCCTCCACCCGCGCGGCGCCCCAGTCGAGCATCGCTCCGACCCTTTCGACAGGTACCGGTCGTCCCAGGACTGCCATGTGTACCAAGAAAGAAATGACGTCTGAGCCGGCGCCGCGGAGCCGTGAAGTGAGCAGCTCGTCCGATGAGTCCTGCTCACGGTCCCCGGAGAGGGCGATCAGCCAATAGGGGAGCCCGCCGGCACGCTCCCAGATCGAGCGTGCCGCCTCCCGGGAGAGGGCGGGCCTCATGCTCATGGCCAGCTCGACCCCATTGACCTCTTCCAACGGGCCGACTTCGAGGACGATTGGATTCACCTCCGCCTTCCTCACCTCTTCGAGGAAGGAGCTGGCGCCCACTCCAGGGCGTGAGGCTGCGACCAAGTGTGACGGCTCTCGGGCGTTCTTCAGCAGATAGAGGATCAGGCCCAGGCTCAGATCGTCCAGCCACTGGACGTCGTCGATCAGAAGCGACCCGCATTGGCCTTCGAGAAGACGGCGGGTGGCCTCGAACAGCTGGATGGGCACGACCCGGGCTCCCGGATCCTCGTCGAGGATCCGGCTCAAGAGGTTCTCCTCTTCCCTCTCTACAGCGAGCCGGTTGAGCATGCCCATCGAGGCGGCCAACTCGACATGCCCCAGGGCTTCCATTCCTCCCACCTTCAGCACCAAACCGGGCGCCCTGGCCGCCGCAAACTCGAGAAGGGCGCTCTTCCCACTCCCCGGGTCGCCGCGAAGCAGCATCAGCCGATGCTCGCCCGAGCGCTCTGCTAGGAACGCCTCGAGGGAGGCCTTCTCCTGATCACGGCCGAAGAGCCTCATGCAGGGCAGACTATCGGCCAACCGGGAAGAGCATCTTCCGGTGGTCGCCGGCCTCGAGGACCGCCGGTACGTTCCCGGATCCTCGACGCCGCTAGCTGAGATCGTCAGAGTCCGGTCCCGGCAGCTTGCCCTTTCGATGGGTTTGGGGACAGTCGATGCTCCAGGGCCTCCGTTTGCGTTCGAGTCTCGCCCGTCGCATGAAAGACCTCCCCGATCATCCCGTCGGCTAGCGCCGATTGCCGGTTCTGGGACGGGTGATACGGCTGGTTTCGGAGTCGGGCCGCGAGCGTTATGCGCAACTTCTGACAACGGCGTGGACACGCGCAGAACGACCATGGACAGAATCCTTGGCCACCCTGACCAGTCGGGACTAGGAACGTCTATGGGCGATCGGAGGACGTCCATCGCTTGATATCCCCACCGTGATAGCGGATGTTGAGTCGCCTTGAACGCCGAGATGGCATTAGTCAACCGGACACCGGCTCTTCGCTTCCGTCGAGCCATTGGGTCGAGCTGATCGGGTTCTGTTCTTGCATGCGGGGGAAGTAGTGGTCGAAGAACACCTTCGCCACGAGAGCCTTGCGGCTTCGCACTCCCATCTTTTCGAAGATCGCCTTGAGGTGGTCCTGCACGGTGTAGGCGGAGATGAAGAGGCGCCCGGCGATCTCAGAAGTGGGTAGACCCTGGAGGACATAGAAGGTAACCGCTTGCTCACGGTCGGAAAGCCCGTGGGCTTCGAGGAGGAGTGGCGCGATCTCGGGCGCCCGGGCCGGCTCGATGATGACCGCCGCTCCCTTCTTCCCGCCCTCGAAGACGGTGCCATGGATTATCAGCCAACCACCCGTCCGTGTGGGCACCCGGTGACGGACCGGTCCGTGACTGCCGAACCCGGCATTCGCCGTCCGAGCCTGCTCGGCGACGGCGTAGATGACCTCTGGTAGGGAGTCCGGACTCGGAGTGCCTGGATCGATCAGTTCCTCGAGCCACCGGGTGGCATTCGAGTTGAGTCCCTCCACCCGCGCCGCGTCGTCGAGCAGGATCAGCCCCGGGGCCTCCGCTCCGGTGTCTTGGTCTGCGCTGCTGAGAACCAGAGAGGTGCGGATGCCCTCTGCCAAGTGCCGGGAAATACTCTCCACGAACCGTCGGTTCCCCTGGTCGAAAGAGGGCTGGTCGGACGTCCGAAAGAGGGCTATCCCTCCCCAGCAGCCCCCATCTGCGACGAACGCGGCCCGCAGCTCACCCTCCAGGCCGAAGGGCCGGATGAGCTGGTGGTAGCGAGCACTTCGGTCGGGTCGACCTTCGGTGGCCTCTGCCAGGCTCCCGGCGGTAGAAGCGCTCCGGGCCAGCGAGGCGAACTTGTTGTAGTCGTCTTCCCGGTACTCGTTGTTGGCCACCCCAAGGTTGACGGCTCTCCTACGCTCGTCGTCCCGGGCCAGATCCTCATTGATGTGGCCGGTGAGCAACAGCGTGGCGGGATCGATGGTGAAAAAACATGCCGCTCCCTCGTAGTCCATCACCCGCCGGAGCTGCTCCTCGGTCCTTTGGAGGAAGGTGAGAAGATTCTGGCCAAGGTGGGCAACCCGAACCACCTCCGTGTGGGCCCGCTCCACCGCTTCCACCGGTCGCATCGAGAGAGGATACAACCTGCACCAGAGAACAATGCTCCTGTCGCCGATACCCATTCTCTCGAGCGCCCCAAAGGCGGTGCAGTCCCACATGGTGTGTGCCCGAGCGCAACGCGCCCCACCGCTGATGAGAGCTATGCGAGTGGTGGACCGACAATGCGGGTCCCGAACCGGGCGGCCACCTCGGCCATCTGCTCGGGGTCGGGAAGCTCATCCGGAGGAGGAGGGACCTTCCTGCGGGGAGCCGCCTCTCCGATCTCCCGGAACAGGCCCTCGTGGGCGCTTCCCCGGGTGAAGAGCAGCAGCATGGTCCCATTCGACTCGAAGCGAAAGGCGTGTTCGATCTTTGGCGGTACGAAGATGAACGACCCTGGGCCGGCCATTACCTCGTCGTCCCCGACCAGCAGGGTGACTGCCCCGTCGGCCACATAGAACGCTTCGGTTTCCTTGTCGTGATAGTGAACCGGGATGGCCATGCCCACTTCGGCACGTACCTCGATGGCGGTGTAGTCACCACCTACCTGATCGGCGAGAGCCTTGTAGGTGTAGAGCCCTCCCAGAACCCAATAAGCCTCTCCGTCCTCGTGTCCCACCCAGAAGGGAGCCTGTTCCACCGACATCGCATCTCCTGTCTCGCTGATGACGAGGAACATACGGCTGGCACCAACCCGGCGCCATCCCAGGAATCTGGGATTGACTCCCCCCTTTGGACCCCACCTGCCACCTAGCGGCCGACCAATCTGGACGTTGATCAAGAGTCCGCCCGAAGGACTCGCGTCGCGATCTGTCCGTGGCCGGTGGAGGTCCGTTGACGTCCAGGGGGATTACGACTTGGACTCGGAACTCAACGGCGACTGGTCGTCAAGTCCAGATGAGCGAATAGGGCATCGAGGTCGTCGGGCCCAATCCTTTCGACGTACGACTCGTCGTCTCGTAGTCACATCTGACGAGGGCGATAAGACCCGATCTGATCGCCCCCGACGAGTCGAGGCTCGCGGCGGATGCCAAGACCAGGGTCCTTGAACCAGGGATGCCCGGCGTTGACAAAAGGACAGTCCTACCCCCATGGAGAAGGTCAACATCGCGCTTAGCAGGGGATCCAGCGTGCACCTGGACGAGCCACTGTGGACGTGTGTATAGACCACAGTCGTGTCGGGTCTCATCGCCAAGCGCTACTTATAACCTTCTATATCTTTTAGCCCGTTCATATCAGGCTTCTGAATGTGGTTATGAACCCGCTGCCGGTTGAGGAGGCGCTCGAGGTGTCAGTCGAGCTGAACGACCAACTGGGAACCGCGATCGGGCTCGAGAGACTGGGCCAGGCGGAGGCGGCGCTGGGCAATCACCGCCGGGCAGTCCAGCTGGCAGCGGCTGCATCGCGGCTAAGCGAAGAGTTCGGTTTGGGGATGACCATCGAGGACTACCGATGGGACATAGAAGACGCCATGACGGCAGCACGACGGGCGATGAAACCAGATGAAGTGACCCGGGCCTGGGCGGAAGGTCGGTCGATGGCCATGGACCACGTGATCCGTCACGCTGCCCGCCGGTGACAGTCTGACCTCAGGCCGTAGAATCCGAGGACCCGGACGGAACCGGTCTGAGGTCACAGGCCCGCCGACCCCTCATCGTCACCGTCGACGCCTTCCCGGTCGACGTGGAAGGACAGCCAGGCTGGCAGCTCGACAAAGTCATCCACGTCCGCATCGTCATGAAGGTCGAAGAGGGCAGATGGCGGTTCTGGGTCACCCTCGACCCGGACGGACTCCCCGCCGTGGTCCGATCAACAGACATCAGGCGAAATGCCGACGAATGATCGCCATTGGCTCGGCGTCGCTCACCGGCCTTCGATGATCGCCCTCCACCGGTCGGCCATGCCGGCGATGTCGAGAAGCGGGACACCTCGACCATCCAAATCCCGCCCCGTCGACCAGCGGCCTGCCGCCTCGACGGTGGGAAAGAAGTCGACCACCGGGCACCACTGTCCGATCTTGTTCGTGCCTTCGACGGGGTTCACTGCCCTGGTCGACATCCGGCCCGACGAGTACGTAGGAATCGACCTTGGAGGAGGGTTCATCCAAGACAGCTTCACGATCCCGTCTACATCTTCTTCACCGCCCTCTTCGGGATCATCGGCGGCCTCGATGCGCCCTGACGAGAAGGCCTTGATCGCCGCGCCCGCCTCCGCATTGGAGGCAGAGGCAGGGCCCGCGTGCCGGGTCTGCCCAGGGAGGTGTGTGATCCGATCACCTCGCCGAGGTGACGCCCTCGATGAAAAACTGCAGTGGGAGCCTCACGGCCCGGATCCTTGGTGAAGAATGAACGCGTATCTAAGGAGTGAGAATGTTACGAACGCCTCTCTGTGAATTGTTGGGAGTCGATCACCCCATCATCCAGGCGGGTATGGGCCCGTTCGGTAGCGGCGCCGACCTTGCCGCTGCGGTATCCAACGCCGGGGCGATCGGAACCCTGGGGGCCACCGTCCGGCCGGTGGACGAGCTCCGCCAGCAGCTGGCGATGCTGGAGGACCTCACCGACCGTCCCTTCATTGTCAACTTCACCCAACCTTGGCTGCAGCAGAACCCGCAAACCTTCGATGTCGCTCTGGAGTACAAGCCCGCTGTCGTTTCTTTGGCGCTTGGGGATCCGGCAGAGCTGCCCGAGCGAGCGCACGACGCGGGGGCCTTGTTCATCCAGCAGGTTCATACCAGGGAGCAGGCGGAGCTGGTGGCAGAGCGCGGAGTGGATGTCATCATCGCTCAAGGGACCGAGGCTGGAGGGTTCACCGGGACAGTCGCCATGACGGTGTTGGTACTCGAGGTCCTCGATGCCGTCAGCCCGATCCCTGTCGTCGCTGCCGGAGGTATCGGTGATGGCCGCGGCATAGCTGCAGCCCTCGTCCTGGGCGCCGACGGCGTCAACCTGGGTACTCGCTTTCTAGCGTCAGAGGAGGCCTCGGTGGCAGAGGGATGGAAAAAGGCCATACTCGCCGCCCAATCCCAAGACGCGATCAAGGTGGATTTGTGGGACCGCATATTCCCCAAGCCCGGTGGCGGCGCCTTCGACGTCGTTCCCCGTGCCCTTGGCACTGCGTTCACCGACGAGTGGAAGGGGCGAGAGGATGAGGCTGGAAGAGAAGCCGACCACCTCCAAGCAGAAATGATGTTGGCCATCCAGCAGGAGAAGTTCGAAGAACTGGTGCCGTTCACCGGGCAGACCGCAGGGCTCATCAGCGAGATTCTTCCCGCCGGCGAAATCGTCCACCGGTTGATCGTGGAAGCGGAGAACACTTTGCATCGAGCCAGCAGCTTTCTGGACTGACTCTGACGAGACCTGCCGCGTTGCGGCATGCATTGGGGCCATGAGCTGTGCCGCCACCCGAGGCGGCGTCTATCGCGGCGAAGTTGGAGTCAAGTGGGTGACCCGCTTAGAGGGTCGAGGGGTGCGGGACTTGGCTTCGGCCCGGAGTTCTCGGTCTAGAACTACCGTGCAGAGCTCGATGAAACTGGCGATTGCAGGGCTTATCCAGCGATCGGGGTGATGCACCATCTGGAGCATGACGGCCGTGGGCGGTCCAAATCCATCAACCGAGACAAGTCGACCGGCGGCGATCTCATCTCGCACTACAACTTCGGGCAGGTAGCCGACACCGAGGCCGCCGCCTACGCACCTCTTGATCGCGTCCACGCTTTCGAACTCGAGCGTTTGCGACGGTGTTAAACCGTAGCTTGTCAGCTGATGCTGGAACAGGTGGCGGTAACCGCATCCGCGCTCGGTGAGGATGGCAGTGAAGCCCAACTGGACTGGTTCATGGGTGATCGGGTGGTCAGCCGCCGCGACAGGGATCAGTGGCTCCGGCCCGAAGACGTGTACCGCCAGGTGATCCGATGGAATCTCTTCCTGCAAAAGGAAGGCCACGTCGATACGTCCGTTCTCAAGGTCGTTGAGAATGCGAGCATAGGGTCCGGTCCGAATTCGAATCGACACGTCGGGAAGACGGCGGCGGACGGCCCGGAATACCGAGGGCAGCCGATAGGCCAGAATCGTTTCAGGAGCGCTGATGACGACCGGACCAGCCGGAGCGTCGGACTTGGCTACCTGGCGGGCCGATTCCGCCAGATCGAGAATTCGCTCGGCCAGCGGCAAGACCCGTTCACCAACCTCGGTCAATGAAACCTCCCTGCCGATCCGATTGAAGAGTTTGACCCCCAGGGCATGCTCGAGGTCCGCAACATGGGTCGACACGGTCGACTGTGCGTAGGCGAGGACTTCGGCTGCCCTCGAGAAACTCAGTGTCGATGCCACCGTGCGGAATGTCTCCAGATGCCGTAGTTCCATTCGCCCTTACCTATCGGCTGTAGCGATAGTAACCCGTTCTCAGAGCGGATATGCCGATGCGAGTGTCTTTGGCACGTCCCCAATCGGGGATCTCGATGGCCACATCGATAGTCGCCGTTGCGGTGAGAAATCGCAGTCCTCTATGTTCCGTCCGTGATGTACTCGAGACGGTTGGTCACAATATGGTGAGGGATTGGATCGATCGGACCTGGAAGTTCGACACAGACGTGGAGCTCTACCCCGAGGTGTTGGAGAGGCTCTGGGGAACGCCGGCACGGCTAGAGGAGTTCGTGCGCCAGGTACCCGAGCCAGTCCTCGTTAAACGGATGGACTACGAATGGACGATCCAAGAAAATATCGGGCACGTTGGCGACCTCGATGGTTTGTTTGAAGGACGGGTCGAGGACTTTCTGGAAGACCGCAATGAGCTGCGCTCCGCCGATATGGCCAACGAGAAGACCAACAGTGCTGGCTATAACAATCAGTCAATCACAGATGTTCTCGCGTACGCGCGCGAGAGCCGAGCGGGCTTGGTTTCCGCCCTGGAGACCCTGGGTGAGTCAGATTTCTCGAGGTCTTCCTACCATGCCAGGTTGGACCGACAGATGCGGCTCATCGATCAGTGTGTCTTTCAAGCAACTCACGACGATTACCACCTTTCCGTTATGAGAAGACTGTTGAGATCGGCTGCTGTCAATGGGTGACATTCCCTCAAGACCTCGATGCCGAGCACGACTCCGCCGATGAAATGAGCATGATGTCACGTCAGCCGAGAAAAGGATTGCCGTGATACACGAGGCGATCGTCGAGCGCCTGGAAAGGCTGACTTCAGCCCACATTGCAGACGCACTACTCAGGATGGGACTCGGCGTTCGCTCCGCCCCGTTCGGTGTCGTCCCTATTCAACCCGGAATGAATGTCCGTGGTCCGGCACTGCCGGTCCGACACTACGGATCCGTCGATGTCTTCCTCGAAGCGATCGATGCGTCCCAGCCTGGGCAGGTCCTGGTCATCGACAACGGCGGCCGGGAGGACGAGGCATGCATCGGTGACCTGATCGCAATAGAGGCTGGCGCCGCAGGACTAGACGGAATCGTGGTCTGGGGACTACATCGGGACACGTCTGAGCTGATCGAAGTCGCGCTTCCCATCTTCTCGCTCGGCGCAACTCCAAGCGGACCCCAGCGGCTCGACCCCAGGGAGGACAACGCGTTCTCGAGCGCCAGAGTGGGGGAGGTGACCGTCAGCGGAGACGACTGGGTGATCGGCGACTCCGACGGTGCGATCTTCGTAGCGAGACAGGATCTTGAAGATCTGATCGCAGTAGCCGAGGACATTCGAAACGCCGAGCATCGTCAGGCGACCGGGGTTCGAGACGGCCGAACTCTGCGGGACCAGCTTTCATTCTCCGACTTCAAGAAGAAGGCAACGGAGGACCCAAGTTACACCCTTCGGCGTCACCTGCTTGAAAGCGGCGGCGCCATAGAAACGTAGCCGAGAAGTGGGTCGGTCTGGGCTCCGATTCCGACTATGGATGGAGGGAGGTCTATGCCCGCATATGTGATCGTCATGGTGACGGTGGAAGATCCCGAGATGTATCGGAAGTACACCGACCGCACGCCACCAACGATTGCACGCTACGGCGGCAGATTCCTGACGCGAGGCGGAGCCGTTCAGACGCTCGAGGGCACGCCACACGAAGGGCCGGCTCGTACTCTTGGAGTTCCCCACGCCCGAGGCCGCAACAGACTGGTTCAACGACCCCGACTACCAGTCGGCTGCCGAGTTCCGACGTGCAGCCGCCGCAGGCCGGTTCCTCCTCATCGACGGTGAATCGACACGTCCGACCAGGAACCCACGCCACGAACAGAAGTAGCACTGTCGACTACATCCGGATCTGACACTGTCATAGCCTCATACCGCCGACAATGTCACAAGCTGATCAGGCGCACCGATCAACCGATCCGGCGCCGTATCGAGCATCTCACCGAATGCGCCAGAGCGAGGCACTTCCGCTTGCGGGCTGTGGTATCTGTGCCAGATGATCTCAGCTATGAGA
>CAZYCX010000047.1:0-20300 GCA_964645875.1 uncultured Acidimicrobiaceae bacterium | reverse complement strand
TCGCCCGGCCCCCTGCCGACCCCGGGACCTTCCCTTGCGGTGGCGGGTCACGGCCGATACTATTCGAACATATGTTCGCTTCAGGACATGCCCAGGCGAGTTTGTTCGGCTTCGCACCGGTGTCATTCGACCACCGCTACGGGGAGCTGACCCGCGTCGAACTCGACCGGGACGCGTGGCTCGACTACTGCCCCATGTGGTTGGCCGGGGATGAGGCACTTTTCACCACTCTCGTCGACCACGCCGAATGGTCGCAACCTGTGGTGAGGATGTATGAGCGGGAGGTGAAGACGCCGCGTCTGGTGGCCAGGATCGACGCCGGAATCCACGAGGTGATCCCGGCGATCGTCGACTCTCTCACCGAGCGGTACGGGGTCCTCCTCGATCAGGTCAGTGCCGGCTGGTATCGCGACGGCAACGACTCGGTCGCCTATCACGGCGACCGGATAGCCCGAGAGCGACCACGGTCGATCGTCGCCACGGTGTCCTTGGGCGCCGCTCGCCGTTTCTTGATCCGTCCCAAGGAAGGCGGCAGGGCCACGAGTCTCTCGCTGGGCCATGGCGACCTGGTGGTCATGGGCGGAAGCTGTCAGCGCACCTGGGAGCATTCGATTCCCAAGGTCGCCTCTGCCGAGCCACGTATCGCACTCATGTTCAGGCATCGCTACGACTGATCGGGTCGATCTCCCTCGCCTTCTGCCGTTCCGGGCGCGATGATTAATCCTGATCGGTGAGACGCATCGGAGCGATCGTGGGTTTCTGCGCCCTGGCCGCGGCGTGTGCCGCGGCACCAGTCTCGCTCACCGACGCCATCAGCGCAGACGACCTCGAGGCGGTCAGAGAATCCATAGAGCAGGGGTCTGACCTGGAAGGGCCGCTGGTAGCAGGAATGACTCCGTTGATGCGAGCGGCCAACCGGAACCAGGCCGCCATCGTCGACGCTCTCTTGGAGGCAGGTGCGACGGTGGACGCTTCCGGTGACGACGGCTGGACCGCACTCCACGTGGCGGCTCGGGCGGACAGCACCACGGTCGTGGAGCTGCTGCTCTCCCGGGGAGCGGACCCGTCTATTCGATCTGATTCCGGGATGAACCCCCTCGATCACGCGGCGGCCGCCGGTGCGGTCAATGTGTTGAGTGCGCTGGTCGCCGTTCCCGAAATCGACATCGATAAGCCCTCTCGAGCGATCACCCAAGGCCATGGCCACCCCAGGGACCGGGGACCAACTCCCCTCGGCCATGCGGTCAGATACGGCTCTATCGACACTGCCCGGGCCCTTCTCGTACTCGGAGCGGACGTCGACGCACCGTCGGCGTCGGGGCACACTCCACTGCTCCTCGCCATATTCGCCAACCAGGACGCCGACCTCGTCCAACTACTCCTCGATGCCGGAGCCGATCCCGGCGCTACCGCAGCCTGCGTGGAAGGCTGCTCAATCGGTGGTGGGCGCCCACTGGCTGCCGCCGAGTGGGTAGTGGAGCTCGATAGAACTGGCCTGGCTCACCTCTTCCCCTCACGCTGAGTGATCAATTCGATAGGTTGCAAGCCGGCACTGGAGCAGCGCATTCCTGGCGTGACTCGGTGTACGTAACCGAGTTGCGCGAAACAAGCGACTTTCGAGCGCGGTGATGCCGCCTATCTCGCCGGACGCACCCGCAGCATACGGCCATCCATCATGACGCCGTTGAGGGCTGCCATCGCCGCACCGGGCTGGTGCTCGACGATGTCGACGAACCCGAAACCTTTCGAGCGGCCCGTCTTCTGCTGCCGGCTGATGGTTGCCCGTTCGATCGTCCCGTATCCGGAGAACAACTCTTGGAGCTCGCCGCTGGTGGCCTTCCACGGGAGGTTCCCCACGTAGAGGCTCAGCCCTCGGGGCCGCACAGACTTCCCTGCAGCTGGACGGTGACGGTCGTTGCCCTGCTTGGAACCAGGGGTCTCCGAGGCCTCTGCGCCTTTCCCCGCGAAACCGAGACGGTCCACGTTTGGTATTTCGATCTGGGCGTTCATTTTCAGACCGCGCAGGATCTTGCGCACAGCCGAATCCTGTCCGTCCGAGACCAGAGTTATCACAACACCGGCCGCTCCAGCGCGTGCGGTGCGACCGGAACGATGCACGTAGTCCTTATGATCCGCCGCAACGTCATAGTGGATCACGGCAGCCACATCTTCGACATGGATGCCCCTGGCTGCGACATCGGTGGCTACGAGCGCCTGAGCCTTTCCCGATGAGAACGCGCCCAGAGCACGGGTCCTCTGGCTCTGTGAGCGACCCCCATGCATGGCCACAGCGGCCACGTCCGCCTTGTTCAGTTGCTTGACCAGGCGATCTGCCCCGTGTCGGGTCCTGGTGAAGACGATGCTCCGCCCGGACGCATTGACCAACTCTGCGGTCTGAGGGAGGCGCTCGGACCGCGCCACCCGCCAGAAGTGATGGGCCACATCAGGCCGCAACTCGTCTCTCGAATCGGCGTGGATCACGACCGGATCTCTCTGGTATTCCCTCGAGAGGCTCCTGATCTCGCCATCGAGAGTCGCCGAGAACAAGAACGTCTGACGGCGGGCACCGGTTCGGTCCAGGATTCGACGCACGTCGGGCAGGAACCCCATATCGGCCATACGGTCGGCTTCGTCGATGACGACGGAGGCGACCTGTCCCAGGTCGACTGCATCCCGCTGGATCAGATCCAGCAATCGTCCCGGTGTGGCCACAAGGACATCCACCCCGCTCCTGAGTGCCGCCAATTGGGGTCGGTAGGCGACTCCTCCGTAAACCGCAAAGACACTTCTGCCTACGGTTCTAGCCAGGGGGGCCAGGTCGGCCTTGATCTGCTCCGCCAATTCACGGGTCGGGGCGAGCACGAGGGCACGAGGGCGTCTGGCGTCGGCGCGTTCGACTCTGGCCAAGACGGGCAGGCCGAATGCCAGTGTCTTACCCGATCCGGTGGGGGCGCCGCCCTGGATGTCGTTTCCGGCGAGCGCCGGAGGTATGGCCGCGGCCTGAATGGGAAAGGGATCGTCGAATTCGAGGGAGGCCAGGGCCGCGACGAGGGCGTCGGGCAGACCGAGCCGCTGGAATGAGTTGGACATGTTTCGTTCTCCTCGAGTGGAGTGGTGGAGCCGACAATCTCTGGGGTCGTCGCCTCCGGTTGAAGCGCGAGCTATCGAGATTCGGCCGAAAGAGGTAGTCCAACCGGGCGGGAATGCACCGTCGATCATCGGGGAAGCGATGGTCGCTGACCTCCACCCGATGCGGCACGCAGCAGGCTAACAGTCGGAGGCCGCTATGACGGAGCAGACAACCGACGGTCGATGCCGAGACGCCGGCGCGGTTCCCCGTCGGCGAAGCCGGGAGGGGTGGGGATCAACTACTCCTGATCCTTGTCCGCCTCGTGCTCGCGCCGCTCTTGATCCTCCTTGCGCTCCCGGTCATGGCGCTCACGGGATTCGATTCGCTCCCGCTCATAGCGCTCACCGGATTCGATTCGCTCCCGCTCGTGGCGCTCGGCACGCTGTTCGTCGGTCTCGACTTCTTCTGATTCTGCGGCGCCCTCAGGCCCCGGGTCGTGGTCGGTCACTGGTCTCGGAAATCCTCTCTCATCTCCCCCACTGCCTGATCCTGCTCGAGGATCTGCTCCAAACCCCTGTTGAATTGTTCCACGATCCCCCACCTGAAAAAGGCGCGCTGCGTCGGCGACAGCTTCGACATTCTCTGGGTCAGGGCTTCTCTGTCGATCCAGAACTCTCCCCGGCTTCCGGGCTCGACATCGATCTTCCAGCCGCAAATATCGGAAACGGAGTAGTCCACTTCCTCCAGACTACAGGTGCTGACAGTTGTCCGTTTCAGTTGGACCAACGCTCGATCGACGGGGTAGGCCGTGAAGCGGGTTAGGATGATTGTTGTAGCGGCCTTTCGGCCGTTAGCGCCTTGCTTGCTTCTTTCGGTCCGTCGGATGTCGCGGCGAGCCACACTCCCTTCGTGGAGGTGACGTCTCGCCTGCCAGGTGTCCGAGAATTACGACGGAGCTCGAAGGAGCAGCACATGTCCACCAACCTCTTCGTAGGTAACCTCACGTTCGACACGACCTCCAATGAATTGGAGAACCTCTTCGCCGAGTATGGCGAGGTCCAAAGCGCCCAGGTGATCACCGACCGGGATACCGGCAGATCACGTGGATTCGGATTTGTCGAGATGGCATCGAGCGATGCAGCCGACAAGGCGATCTCGTCACTGAACGGCAAGGACGTCTCCGGACGTCAGCTCAAGGTCAACGTCGCCAAGCCAAGGTCTCGCTGATCTATTGCCAAACCCATTCGGGAGAGCGGTCGTCTCCGGCCAGTCCGGAGGCGGCCGCTCTCGCGTCCAAGGTCGTGCCCCGTGGCTAGGCGGGGTCGGGAAGCCGCTCTCAAACGGGCCCGGGAGAGAGCCCGTCAGGAGAAGAAAGAAGCCAAGCGGGAACGCCAGGCCGCCAAGCAGTCCGAGGAAGACTCGAGCGAGCCGGTGAACGAACAAGCTCTCATGGAGGAGTTCGCCCGACTCAGCGAGCGTCACGACTCCGGCCAGATCAGCACCAGGGATTACGACGAGGAACGACACCGGATCTTCGTCGAGCTCGGTATAGAAGAAGACGCTTAAAGGCGTTTGGCTATGCCTAACCCCACCACTCGCAAGAGTGCTGAGGTGCGACAACCCGGTGAGCCGGGCGACTAGCAGCGACTCGATCTATTGGCTTCTGCTCGCACTTGGCGGCGGTCTCGTCTTTGCCGCCCGATCGGGCGAGCGCCTACCGAGAGAGGTAGGCCCCAACGGCTTTGACGACAATCGAGGCGTCTTCGCCAACACCCGAGAACAACGCCGACTTGCGTCTGCGGAGGAAGTGGACACCGACGAAATGGAGTCCGGGTAGGGCCCCGTTCCCATCCATATCCTGTAACGGAAAGCCAAGGAAGTCGAACGCCTGCGGTGCTTCGATCCAGGGTCGATAGTTCGGGCGAAACCCGGCGGCATGGATGACCACTCCGAAACCGGTCAGGTCGATGGCGTCAGGCGCCTCGACCTCCCACGGCGGTGGATCGACCAGATCGTCGACGGACATTCCCCTTTCCTGGGCCACGGCCTCTATGAGCTGACTGAACTGTGAATAGGCCTGATCTCCGGCGGCAACACTGTCGGCCAGATCGGGGGCGAAGTATGCCAACTGCCCATCCGAGCCTTTGAAGTGACCCACCAGGGTGACACCCATCCCGACCAGGGTGCGGAGGTTGAGATCGTGGCCACCGTCGCGTCCGCTCAGCTGTGGGTTCGGGGCGAGCCGTTCGGTCGGATCACTGAGCGCAGTCACCGGAGTGTCCATGAATCCCGACTCAGTAGCCCACCAGAAAATGTCACGGTCCCCGACTCGTCTCGGGAGCCACGGAGACCTACCGCACGCCAGAAACACCTCCCGGCCCCCTCGTACCAAGTCCTCCGCCACCTGGCAGCCAGACTGACCGCTACCCACCACGAGAACTTTCCCTGGTGGCAGAGCGTCGGGGTTGCGGTAGCGACCGACATCGAGCTGAACGATCGAATCCGGTAGTGACTCCGAGCCGACGGGACGGACCGCGGCCTGGAAGGCGCCGGTGGCGGCGACCACGACCGCCGTTCGCAATTCGCCGTTGGACGTCTCAACGGTCCATCCCGGCTGTGAAGGACCGATACCGACGACCTCGACCCCCTCCTGGACGGGCGCTTTCGAGTCGGTGGCGTAGCTCTCGAGGTAGGCGACGATGTCATCGCGCGGCATGAATCCATCCGGGTCGTCACCCGCGTAGGCGTGACCTGGAAGCTGCAGAGTCCAGTTCGGTAGGACCAGACAAAAGCTGTCCCAACGGTCCCTCCAGCTCTGGGCAATCCGGGAACGCTCGAGGACGACATGGTCGATCCCTGCCAGGGTCAGTTCGCGGCTGGTGGCCAGGCCGGCCTGGCCACCTCCGACCACAACCACGTCGACCGAGTCAGCCATGGATCTCCGCCGCCTCACCCATATCACCGAGCCACCACAGGGCATTGGCCAACCCGCTGAGGGCCTCCGGCGACTCCTCCTCATCGAGAGCAGCACGGAAGGAGTCGCGAGCGATGATCAACGCTCCCGCCGTCAGAGCTTCGTGAGCGGCGGCAAGTTGCTGCTCGATTTCGGTCATGACGCTCACGATCCTAAGGGAGGGGCCAGGCGCTGGCCTCACAGATCTAGCTGGGTGCGGATCGCCCTTCGACAGCCGACGCGGGAAACCTCCGTTCTGCCGGAGGGGTTTCCCCCCGCGCAGGCGGCGGGGGGGTCCCTCTGGTGTCTGGCCCCCTAGGTCAGAAACCGAACATCGCTATCAGCGATTCACAGTCGGTCCATGGAACCCCGGGGAACGGGGCCGTCGGAATCACGAAGTTGCTTGCATTCGTGGCGAGTTTGAAACCAGCCGTTCCGAAATGCACATGCACATGATGCGCATTCAACGGGAGAGCCCGATTCGCCGCCAGGTCTACACATTTCCTTATAGAGATAGGTTCCTCAGTCACTGGGTCGAACTCGACACCCAGGACCAGGACATGGGGATGTTCCGGGAACGGTTGGTCGTGTTCGTCTACAGGACTCCCAAAGGCTGTCATCGCCCCGAGCAGCACCAAGATGAGAGCTCCCAGCACAGCGACTACAACGAGTCGTTTCTTCATCGACTATTCCTTCCGTGTACGAGCAGGACTGCCCCGCCCTCCGCAAGCGAAACTACATGACCACTCTGGGTAGTGATGACGGTTATTTTTCGCGACCTCAGAGAATCTCGTTCCGTGTCAAAGAGAAACCCCCGGGGACTGATCCTGGGGGTTTCTCTACAGAACCGCGTCACATCGCTGAGGTGGGCCCAATAGCGGGAATTCGCAGTCTCGATCTATGTTTTTTGTCAGGATCGCAGGTGTGCGTTGAAAAGCACGTCCCCGCCGATGAACCCAGTCGGGCTTCCGGCATCCGGCCAGAAGCACCACACCGTTATGTTGGCCAGTCCCTTGCCGGTGCGATCCCAGAGCTCCACCAGTGGGGTGCCTCCATCATCCGTGAGGTAAAGCGACTTGGCGACCCCGACTCTCTTTCCCTCCAGGTCATGGCTGGCCAGTGAGGCTCGGAGGCGACCCAATCGTCTCAAAGAACAGGCGACCATCGTCGCAACTGACCGAGGTCAGTTCCGATGCGTTTGGGTTGCTGTCGACTGCCCCAGGGCGGGTACAGCTAGCGCACCCACCAATGCGACGCAGAGCGCCACGGTTACAAATGAGCGTTTCACCAGCCCCTTCCCCTTTCGTTTCCCGGGCCGCTCGCCTGGACCCGTTGGCGGATCATGTGGCGGGAACAACACACGAGGCGCAGTGACAATCAAGAATCTCGCCCACTTATCCTGGCGGCCAAGTGGCTTCGAACAAGACTCCGGAACAGAGGGCCGTGGTTGCCGACCTTGAGGTGGACCAACTCGTGAACGATGATCTCGGCTCGCTTGTCGGGTGGCTCGGCCGAGGCGCAAGAGTCGGAGACACGTCTCGCAGCTCCACCGAAGGGTGACCGTCTCCGCACGAGGAGCGAGAACCGAATCCCGACGCCGCGCTCTCGTGACACCCGCCGAATGCACCACCGTGCTCAGGCGTCCCTGAGTAATGTTTCGTCGCACCAGCGATCCGGCGAGAGGCACATCGTGGCTGACAAGGCCGAGCACACCAGCGCCGACGCGCGACCACGCCCTTCGCTGACTCGCTCATCGGGAGACCGGCCGAGCGGGTTCCTCCCTCTCACAGCCTGGTGGCTCGTCCGGTCACTCGAACCCATCGGCTACGTCGCCGCGGCCGCGATCGGGCTCGGACTGTGGATCCTGCTCGGCGGCTACCTCACCGGTTTGCCGGATATCGTCACCTTGGCGATGCTCGTCGCCTCCGCGGCAGCTCTGTGGTGGGCGGCCAGGGTGGTGGGCAACTACCCCTTCGCCGAGACCTGGCGGCTCGGAAACGCGATCTATGCCGCAGCCATCGGAACGACCGGATGGATCGCATGGCTCGCCACAGAGCATGCGCTCGAGTCCGACGCTCGGTTCACGATGACCGCCGGAATCGTCGCCCTGTGCTCCTATGTCGCACAGCGCTTCCGAGGTGACCTCGTCACGTGGATCCTCCTCATCGTCTCGATGTTCGCAACCGCCATCGCCGCCGGCGCCACCCTGGCCCGCTCTATCGAGGAACCAGCGGCAGGCTTCGCCGTCATCGGCGTGCTGGCCGCCGCTGCCGGTGCATACCTGATCGCCGGCCGCACTCCGAAAGCCAGATACGAGACAACCACGCTCATCGTGCTCGCCATCACCATCCCAACGCTCTTGTACGGCTTCAATCTGACCACGGCGTTGGCGATCGCGGCTGCCGTCGCCGGCCTCGGCGCAGCTCTCGCCGCCTTCTTCGCAACCCGACCCGCGAAACTGACCGGCAAGATCAGCGCAGCGATCGACGCAGTACTCGCAGTCCTCGTCGCCCTCGTCGCCCTGGCGCGGATCGATGTCCCGTTGCCGATCGTCCTCATCGTGGCCGGGTCCGTAGTCCTCGCCGTGCTTGGCTGGGCGGCCAAGAGCGTATTCGGGTCCTCGCCGGACATGCCTGCGGCCGAGACGCCGCCGGAGTTCGCCGCGGACTCAACGGCCACAGCACCGCAAGACCGCTCCGCCGTCGACACCACGTCGCCACCGACGGTCGCCGTCGCCGCGCCCCAAAAGACGAACGGCCTCGCGATCACATCGCTCATCCTCGGCATCACCTGGATCTTCTGGATCGGGTCGCTCCTCGCCGTCATCCTCGGGCACGTCGCCTTGAGCCAGACCGACGACTCCGGCGGGCGCGGGATGGCGTTCGCCGGATTGGTGCTCGGCTACATCGCGTTGGGTGTCGGCGCACTCATCGTCGTCGTCTTGGTCGTCGACCCCGGCACCTTGCCCTAGCGGTTCTTCGGGTCAGCGAACCGAACGACGGTTGTGGTCCAGGTTCTCAGCCGCCACGTCGGCGCTGGTGTGTCGTGTCCGGCGACGCTTGCCGCAGTGGCTAAGGGGGGAACGTCGTCCGGCAGGCGTGGTCGCTGATGAAGACACTGATCGAGGTGAAGCCACCGTATGGGGTGCGCGAACTGGCCGCCGCCGTTGACGCGGATCCCGGCTACACGTCACGGGTGATCTTTGGGCGCTGGAGGATGAGCGCCTGGTGTTCCGAACGAGGCGAGGGCCGATCACCGAGGTGGATTGGAGGGCCCTCCTCGGCCAGCTCACATCGACCTACCGACTGCTCGACTCCAATCAGACGTCGACGTGGATCGCCCGAAGCTCGGTCCGAGGCCTACCGGCGAAGCTCGTCGAGCTGAAACCCGAGACACGCTGGGCGATAACCGGCTCACTCGGTGCCAATGTCCTCGCACCGGTGGCCGCTCCCGCTATCGCCGTGATCTATGCCGATGACACGTCGGAGGTCGCTGAGACCCTCAACCTTCTACCAGCCGACAAAGGGGCTGACGTCGTCCTGGCCCGCCCTTCCGGTGCCACGGGCATGGCGCGGTCCTGGAGAGCGGAAGGTGTCAACTACGCCTCGGTGGCACAGCTAGCCGCCGACTGTCTCACCGGGATGGGACGGATGCCGGCAGAAGGCGAGGCTCTGGTGGAGTGGATGACCGCCGACGAAGACCGCTGGCGAGCTTCGAGTTTCGTCGAAGTGGTCGACCCGGTGGGTCTTTGATGGCCCCTGACCCTGAGTACGTGGCGGCGCGAAACGTCCCGATCGACGCTCTCGATGCCCTGGCCGACCACCGGGATGCCCTCGTACGGTGAACGGTATGGACCGCGAATTCGAGTTCAAGACGCAGATCTGGCGGAATTCGTTCAGTCGCGTATCACGATGACTATTGGTCGAATGCACAGGATTCCACCCGGAGGTAGACCTCGCACTCCCGGTCGGTCATCCTCCGGGTCAACCGACTCTCGGCGATCTCGATTAGTTCATCGGTGTCGAGCGTCCAGATCCAGACTGCCCAGTTGGTCGCTGACATGGATGCGATGTGTTTGCCATTGGGGTGGAACGCCACAGACTCGATGGGGTTCGGGTGGCCTTCGAGCTTCCATAGCTCTTTGCCGGTCTCGACGTTCCAGATCCGGACGGTCCGATCATTGCCTGCGGTGGCAAGGCGCGATCCGTCCTGGTTGAACGTGACGTTCTCGACGGCGCCGGCGTGGCCGGTCATTGTCCGAAGGAGTGACCAGTCTTGGGTATCCCACACCTGGAGGATCCCGTCGAATCCAGGAGTAGCCGCCACATCGCCGGCGGGTGAGAAGGCGACATCTGTGAGGTTGCCACCTGACGCGACCTCACTCGCCAGACTCCACCCACCGGTATCCCAGAATCGGATCTTGCCGTCAGTCGCCACGGTCACCACATGGCTGTCATCGGGGGCGAACACCACGCCAAGCATCTCCAATCCGTGCTCGATTTCGGTGATGAGATCGTTCGAGGGAACATCCCAGACCCGAACCGTCTGCTCACACGGGTAGCCAACCGCCAGGAAACGTCCGTCATGGGAGAAGGCAGGAATGGATCCGGGAACCCTATTGTCGGTCCCTGGGCATGTTTCGGGGGCGGGGAGCTGCTGAATCAGGTTCCCCGTTTGAGTATCCCAGATCCCGATAGCGGGTTCGAACTCCCCGAAGAACACCCCTTGGCGTAATTCGCCGAGCTGTGCTCCCTCCTCGTCGACCTTGACGATCTGCGCGGCGAATCTGGTCTCGTCGTCGGTGAAGGCGATCCGTCGGCTGTAGGCCTCGGGGATCCGCAGCTGCTCGCCGCCGGCTAGGTCTACCAACTGCATCCCATGAGCATCGCCATAGGTCGCCACCGCCAGGCGTCGACCTTCGTCGAAGAACGTGATGTCATTAGGAAAACGACTGCCAACCGACGTGACTTCACCTCTCCCGGTGAGGCTGACATCCCACAATCTCACCGTGCGGTCACCCGATCCGCTCACCAGCGTCTCTCCCCTCGAGTCGAAGCTGACGTCACCGACGATTGATGTATGACCGGGGAGACGCAAGGCTCTGGGCACCTCCTCGAACGGTCGTGAGAGGTCCCACACACTCAGAGAGCCCTGAAATTGCAGTCCCGTAGCGAGCCGGGTGCCTATCGGGTCGAACTCGAGTCCTATGACCCGGTCGAGCACGCCGGTAGTGAACTCGATCGGTATCTGTTCGCCGGTGCGGGGATCCCATAGTGATATATGGCCGTCTGCCGCGATCGCCAGAGCCCCGATGTTGCTGAAGGCGACGGGTCCAACCTCGTTGTCACCTTCTATCGCGATGTTGGTCACTTCAGCACCCGTTTCAGTATCGAGCACCAAGACCTGGCGTCTCTGCTGGAAAGGCACCGCAAGAAGTGCTCCGTCGGGGCTCACCGCGACTCCACCTGCCACCACACCTTCGATATCCCAGCGACGCTCCTCGGTCCATGTGTCCACATTCCACTGAATCACCGGCACGGGCTCGGATCCTGCGGCCGAGGTGTAGAGCCATCTCCCCGTAGGCCCGAACTCTGCAGTTCGGTTGCCGTCCCGGTCACCCGTGGCTGCGGTCAGGCGAACCACGAGGTCTCCTGTGGGAACCTCCCAGACCCGGACCACGTCATCGGGACCAAAGGCGGCAAGCAGTTCACCGTCCGGTGAGAAGGAAACTCCGGGACGCCCGGGGTTGACCGCTTCGTTGACTGGAACCTCGGGGGTGAGTGTCCGGATCAGATCACCGTTCTCTCGATTTCGCAGTATGACGGTGGCGCCGTCTCCGGTCATTGCCACCAGACTGTCATCGGGGCTGATCTCTACACCCATGGTCCGTGCGAAGGGAAGGTCCTCTTCCCAGGTGGCCTGCCAGAGCACACGGGACTCTGTTACGGCTCGATGGAGTGCCTCCACGGCTTCCCGGGCGTCTTGGTCGGATTTCATCGCCTCGAAAGCGAGGAGGAGACCGAGCTGTGGGTCGGTGTCTGCAACAGTATTCGAGGCGGCTGCAAGTTCACGAGCAGTGGCGGCTCGCTCCCTGGCAGGTATGACCACCGCCAGGGCAAGGAGCGCCACCACGGCGATCGCCAAGACCCCGACCATCGACCACCGCCGCAGGTTCCGCTGTCGTCGCTGCCGATCCTCGAGAACTCGACCGGCGGCGATGAACTCCCGCTCATCCTGGGTGACCGCCAGGTCAGTTTCCTCGATCCACGTCTCGAACTGCTCGAGACGGCCACCTCCGACCAGGTAGGAGGCATCCTCCCCTGCTTGACGCCAATCCTGTAAGGCCGCTGACAGCCGTCGTTGCAGCAGCAATCCTTCATGTGCAACCTCGATCCACTCCCTCAGCCTGGGCCATTCCCGAAGAAGGGCTTCGTGAGCGATTTCGACCGTGGCGTCACCGGTGTCGGGATCGCGGTCGAATGTGAGCAGCCGATACTGTCCGAACTGCTCCATCACAGTGTCCAGCGCCGCCTGCTCGACGGGTAGATCCTCCAGTTCTGACCTGGCGACCCGGCGGCGGAGGTGTTCGGCCCCATCGGTAAGAGTGACCAGTCTCAGGAACAGCTGCCGCGAGGCGTTCTGTTCGGTGGGATCGAGCCGCTTGTAGAGATCGTCGGCACGGCCGGCGAGGGCGCCGGTGAAGCCACCTGCTGCCTGGTAGGAGTCCAGGGTCAAGGTGTTGCCGCGACGATGATCGAAGAGGTCGGTGAGGGCGTACTGCACGAGGGGGAGAGCGGCGGGCCGAGTCGCCACATCCCGGAGCATCTCCGCAATCAGGTCAGACTCCAAGGAAACTCCCACCCGGGCGGCTGGTTCGACGACAGCGGCTCGCACCCCCTGGCCCGACAGCGGTGTGACCAGCACTAGCCCCTGGTCGAGCAGGGGGGCAAAACCGGGGTGGAGAAGGGGACGGTCCAAGAAGTCGGCTCGAATGGTCAACACCACCCGCAGGCCACTCTCCCGATCCACCAGGGCTGACGCGACCAACTGAAGAAACCCATCCCGAGTCGCGGGATCGTTTACCAGGGTGAACAGCTCCTCGAACTGGTCCAATACCAGCAGCACGGTGTCGTCGCCAAACAGCTCCGACGCTATGTCCTTCAGGTTGACATCCGGCCCTTGGAGCATGGAGACAAGGTCTCCCGGTGCCTCCTCGATAAGACCGGAAAGCGCTTTGGCTAACTCCTCCAAGGGATAAGACCCCGGGAACATGTCACAGATCCGCCAATGTTGGGCGCCGGGAAGAGCCCCAGCGCGTAACGCAGGAATCAGACCGGCCCGGACCACACTCGACTTGCCGCTGCCGCTAGGCCCTGCCACTGCCACCAGCCGACCCTCCACCCCCCGCCTATCGAGCCGCTCCAAGAGACGCCGCACCAGATCCTCACGTCCGAAGAAATCACCGGCGTCCTCCTCTCCAAATGCCCGTAACCCCTTGTAGGGGTTACGGAGCCGAGACTCGACCTCAACCGGTGTCACGGTCGCCAGCGCTCGCCGGGTCTGCAGAATGGGGTGCTGGTCCAGGATGCGCTGCTCCAGCTCTTTCAGCTGAGGCGACGGTTCGATACCCAACTCCTCACTCAGAACCCGACGAGCCTCCTGGTAAGCCCGCAGAGCGTCGGCCTGACGGCCCGACCGATACAACGCCAGCATCAACTCGGCCCAGAGACGCTCCCGCAACGGATACTCCCGGGCCAGCCCCTCCAACTCCCCGACCACCGCCTGATGTCCACCGACGGCCAGGTCGGCTTCCATTCGGGTCTCCAACGCCTCCAAACGCAGCTGCTCCATCCGAGTGATGAAGGGACGAAGACTCGGCTCATCACCCAGGTCGGATAGTGGCGGCCCCCGCCATAATCCCAGCGCCTCAGCCAGCCTCGACCGAGCCGCCGCCGGGTCGGAATCCAGCAGAGCACGGGCCTCGCCCACCTCGCGCTCCAAGCGGAGCCAGTCCAGCTGATCGGTATCAACCTCCAACACGTACCCGGGAGGCCGGGAGCGAAGCAGTTCCCCATCCACGTTGATCACCCTTCGCAGACTCGCCACATGAGCCTGCAAGGATTTCCGAGCCGCCTCCGGCGGACTATCACCCCACAGGCCGTCGATCAGAACGTCCGTGGAGACAACGCCATTGGGCCGTGTGAGGAAAAGCGCCAACACCAGACGCCGCTGCGGCCCGCCCAAAGACACCAGACCCCCTGAGTGAATCACCTCCAAAGGACCCAAGAGCCGGAACTCCATGAGTCGAGGCTACGCGCGCTCATTCCCCGAAGGCAGGGCACCCGCTCTTGAGAAGACAACTTATTACAAGGGGTTGCGACCAGCCCTTTACGTAGAGCTGAGGGGAGATTTGCTGATCGACTGCCCATAGACAGCCGCCTGATAGCCCGACAGCAGCCGCGCTCACCGACAAGAGCGCATGGCCGTCGAACGGATTATCTGGACTCTCGCTCTGCTCACTATATTCAGCGTGGGAGCGATGTCGGATGCCGGGTTGGCACCAGCCTCCTCCCTCAGCCGGGCCCAGGAGGAACTGGTCGACTTCGGGTTAGGGCGCTTCGCGGGACAGGGACTGGAGCTACCAGAGGTCAACATCGACTTCCGTCCCAGCTCCCTCGACTGTCAAGGCCACAAAGGGCTCTACATGCACCGCACCCAAACCCTTCGCATGTGCAGCTTGGACAAGAAGACGATGCTCCACGAGCTTGCCCACGCCTGGGCCCGACACAACCTGACTATGGCCGAAATGGAAAGCTTCACCCACTACCGAGGACTCGCAACATGGAACGATCCGGCCGATCCATGGAAGGAACGAGCCACCGAGCACGCTGCCGAGATCATCGCTTGGGCCCTGATGGATCGACCGGTCCACCTCAGGCTGACCGTTTACGCCGATCATGAGTGTCAACATTCCGAGTTCCGGATGTTGACTATCGAGGACAGCACCGTCGAAGAGCTATACGACGGTTTCTTACAGCTCACCGGGGTCGAACCCATCTTCCGCACGCCAGCCGAGTTCGACTCCGACGCCCTGGAGAGGGGATGGCAGGCCAAGGTGGCTAACACGACATCCCCAGAGGCACGCCGACTCTCTACCAGTGAACCCCCAAGCGAGTCCCGCTTGAACGACCCGTGTCAGAAGATCCGCAGTCGTTACAACACGGTCGGGATCCTAAACGAGTCCGACTGTAGAAATTCGGAGAAGAGATCTGCCAGTCCTTCGTGACGACGGCGGGCGACTCGGCGGCTAAGAAGAACGCTGTGACCTGATCACCATCGAGGTAGAGGCTGCGGACGCGTCGAGGTTGGATCTGCCTAACTGACGAGCAGAGTCGGGTCTCTGAGCCGGCCAGCAGAACCATTCGCAGTCTTCCTCGTGCGGGGACCGACTTTCCACGGACTCTTAGCCAGAACACCGTTTGAGGCATCAGTCGCCAGCAGCGCGTAATCCCAGGTCAGCGAGGGTTTTTGGGAGTGGAGCTGAGGGGATTTGAACCCCTGACCCCTTGACTGCCAGTTATATCCAGGACCCTATTTCCTCAATAGCTGCTTGAACCCAATACCCGTAAATGTGTTACGAAACCTGACTGTTTCGAAGTTTCGGCCGGATTGGCAAAGTGACGCCGACGAGGTCAAGAACACCGTCCAACAGTCGCCGACCAAGAAATACCCGTAAAACAAACACGTCTGAGGGTGCTTGGCAATGCCAGATAACAAGTGAGTGTTTTGGCCGATCCTCGGCCTACTTGCGCGCGTTATGCGCTGTTAAGACTGTCCCCTTGTTCTTGGCGAGCCTCGCCCTTGAGTTGATGCTTTCCTTTAAGTTCAGTCCGTAGAGCATCTACGTCCGACTCGCGATGCGCGTCACCCGAGGCTGCTCGACCGAAGTAGTCATCAATCAACGGCAACGCTGTGGAAGGCTCCAGCGCTCACCTCCTCAACACCAGTTACTCCGGCTGCTTGAACGGGTGTGGAACGGTTGGTGGTAGTCCCGTCACCGAGCTGGCCATAGAGATTGAGACCCCATGCCCAGACGCTGCCGTCGTCCTGCGCGGCTAATGAATGATGGGCTCCGGCAGAAATGTCAGCTGCCGTGCTCAGGTTGGAGGTCTGTACGGGTGTGGCACGGTCGGTGGTGGTCCCGTCGCCGAGTTGGCCGAAAACGTTACGACCCCACCCCCACACCGTCCCGTCGGACTTGGCCGCGAGGGAATGGAATGACCCCCCCGCCACCGCTTCGGCTCCTGTCAGGCTCGTTACCTGGACTGGAGTGTTCCGATCCCGGGAGGTCCCGTCACCGAGCTGGCCATAGAAGTTGTCTCCCCACGCCCACACGGTGCCATCCGACTTAACAGCGAGGGAGTGGGCGTCACCTGCGGCTATAGCCACCACACCGGTGAGATCGGAGACTTGAACCGGTGTACTGCTCTTCCGCTTCGATCCGTTACCGAGCTGTCCGTCGGAGTTCTTCCCCCACGCCCACACGGTCCCATCCGACTTCAAAGCGATGGAATGGTCACCACCTGCGGCTATAGCCACCACACCGGACAGTCCGCTTGCTTGAACCGGGGTGGTGGAGTCGGTGGTGGTGCCGTCACCCAGTTGGCCATTGGCGTTGAGGCCCCACGCCCACACGGTCCCATCGTCTCTTAGAGCTAGAGAATGGGCCAGACCCCCATCCACTTTGATTGTTCCCGACAGTCCGGACACCTGAATTGGTGTCGTCCGATCCGTAAGAGACCCGTCACCGAGCTGGCCGTTAGCGTTCTGGCCCCACGCCCAAGCCGTGCCATCGGAAAGTGCAGCGACCGAGTGTTCACCACCCGCGCCGATGGTCGCAATATCGGCGAGGTCCGAGACGTCGACGGGTGTCGGTGAGTCATTGGTGGTGCCGTTCCCCAGCTGACCCTGCGAGTTGCGACCCCAAGTTTGAGACATGCCACCGGGCGGGTCCCCGACTGTTACTTGCTCGGTGACCTGTTCTCCGGTTAGCTGGCTGACTGCCTGAATGGTGATGTCGACACTGGCGTCGGGAACGGGAACCTCGAAAAAGATTCCGCCCTCAATGTTAGGGACTACGGTGAACGTAAACCCGCCAAAGGTGACGTCGACGAATTCGATGGCTGCGTCCTCGGCAGTCCCGGCCAGGAAACAGCAAAGGTAGACACCGTATGGCACACCTGGAACTGGGTCGCCAGGGACCTTGACCTTGACCTCTTTGACCAGTTCGACACCGCCCGCGGCGCTGCCGGCGAACTGGATACTGTGCACCCCAGGGTTCGTGTTCGGGATCTGAATCGATGTTTCTATTCGTCCGTTGGCGTCGGCTGTCACCGCCCCTAAGTCGATGGTCTCCGAGTGGAAGGTGATATGCACCGGCGTGTTGGACTGGAACCCGTTGAAGATGACATCGAGGATCTCGTCAATAGCCACATCAATCGGAGAAAGTCCCTTCTCTTCACCGTTGACAGTGTCGAACACGATGGCAGGGTCGGATAGACAGTCTGATGCGCCCTGGCCGGCGTATCCGGCTCGCACGTTGCAGGCCAGGATCTCAAAGCCGACCATGTTCGGATGCATCAGGCCTCGGGAACGGTCAAACCTGACAGCCTCGGATTCTGCATCAGGTCCCGGGGGTTCGACCACGTTGGCGAGGATCAAGGGCGTTTGTCCTCGGAGGTGTTCACCCAGGCTGTTAAAGGCGGCGATCAAGTCGGCCCATGTCTGCCCTGAATCACAGTCCTCACCGTCGAACGGGTTGAGTTTATTAAGGACACAGGCGCGATGGTCCTCCCATTCAGCTACCAGAGTGTCCACTTTCTGCCTTGCGATGGGATCCCCATCAGGTGTGAGATTCAACAGCCGCTGGATTTCGCGATCGACGTTGGGTTCGGCGAACCCGTTGATCAGTGCCTGGCTGCCGTCCTGAGGACACAGCGGGTTTCTTCCGAAGGCGTTCTCGACGTCGACCAGCTCAAGACGACCATCACCGGTGGAGGTGATGCTTGCTGCGATGACGTCATTGATAGCCCCGACCTTTTTCCGTGCATAGTGAAGGTCTGCCGGGCGGATGCCACTACACCAGTCTTTGACATCGTTGGCTGATGGCAGCGGATTTGGGTAGCTTAACTGGAGGATGCGCGCGTTAGGGAATTCCGCCAGCAGCTGTTTTTGACCCCACTCCTCCTTGGGCTGCAAAGCGTCGATGCGTGGACCCGTCTGAAACAGGGCTGCGTCCATTGTCGAACAATGAACCAGCACTCTGATTAGTCCTTCCAGGTCGGGGGGTGGATCCGGATACTCGTCCAAAAGCTTGCGCACAATGGTGGGAAGCAGACATGCTTGGACAATGTCGCCGAACCCTGCGTCGTTGCCTCCCATCCCCACCGTCACCAGATCCACCTCTTCAGCGGAGGCCCCCTCTAATGCAAGCCGGTTTAGAGTCTGAGTGATCTGACTGTCGACGGCGACACCGCCGTCGACCGTGCCGACGATTGGGGGCCTATCGCCCGGTTCTATCTTCGCTCCGCTGCAGGTTTCGTCTACGAGTGTGGCCGGAGCACCTGGCTCGTAGAGGTCCCGGTTGATCTTGGCGTAATTGGCCAACGCCCGGTGGCAACCATTCCCACCTGTCAACTGGAACGTATAGGTATCCTCCTGGGGTCCCACCTGATCCGGATAATTCGAGCCGTTCTCATAGGCAGTTGTCAGGTAGGCGGTCGTGTCGGCGATCGAGTTGCCCACACCCTCCCCCGACTGGTATGAGTCGCCCAGGGCGACTTGTACATGCAACGGAGCCAGACCACCATAACCGCAGTCACCGGGGTTGAGCTCGAAGGCGTTGATGACCGCGTCGTAGGCGTCTTTGGTCCAGATAGCGGCTTTGCCCTCTCCCGCGAAGGTCACGTCATCGCATTCCAGATCTTCAAGACGTGCCGGATATGAGGCGAACAAGACCGGGACGGCGTCCTGTTCGTTGGCAACACGCCATATCTCCTGGCAACCGTTGTTGGCCAAGAACAAGTCACCGCCGCCGATGGCGATCCCTGAGCTGTTGCAGTCACCGATCTTGCCCCCCACATCTCGAGTGTCCAGCAAGGTGCCGTTCACGTCATAGTGGTAGACGGTGGGGCGGACATCACCGCTGGTGAACAACGAGTCGTCTTCACCGTTATAGGCCAAACCGTCAATACACCCATCCGACGGAGTGAACTTGAACTCGGCGGTGGCCGTCGAACCCGAGATCGTGATCAGATACACAGACTCGGACGGATAGTCACACGCCCACAACTGAGATCGTCCCCGATCCCAGGCGAGAGCACCGATACCAGAAAGATCGGAAACCACGATGGTGTCAAGCAGAGACCCCGCAGTTGTGTCGATCACATACAGTTCGTTGGTATACCAACAAGACACCAACAGGTCCTGACCGTCGAAGGCGATACCTGTGCTGATGCTGCACGGCGGCAAATCCGCGGTGAACTGACGCAGCGTGGCGCCGTCCTCGGCGCGCACCTCCGCAGGAGCCGCTGCCATCACGCTGACAAAAAGCGAGAAGGCCAAAGCCCAACCGATAGAGCGTCGACTAGGGGTCCCTGCTACACGCCGCATCTAGTCCCCTCCTCAAGAAGAGTCGAGCTCCTCCGCGACCACGCTCCGTGGTGAGGTTGTACAGCGAGTGACAGCAGCGGTCAAGGAGACCGCGAAAGAAAGTGGAGGAAACCGTCCATCTTTAGGCGACTCCTCGCCGGCGCATGAGCAGCTATCCGGCTGGCTCGGATGGACGGGTGGCCGGCACCGGGTCGAAAATCGCGCCGCTTGTACAGGCCTGGACGGTCACTTCACCGCCGGCTGACGACCACAGCCAGTATTCGCCTGCTTCCAGATCCAATGGAGTCCAATATTCCTCCATTGCCGACACTCGCATAAGGACGTTGGCGTTCTCCTCTCCGGTGTGCACGTCGTACTCTGGTGGCTCGGATGCCCAGCCGACTTCGATGTTGCTGCGGTCGGTGTCGAATATGGGGCCTGTGTCGAGGCGACCGACAGTCACCCAGATTGTGGCGCCGGTGGTGCTGAACTGCCCGTATCGGTTGGACCCTCGTATAGCAGGGCCGAGCTCAAGCACCGTGCCCTCATTGGCGTTGCATGGGACCTCTACGGCGCCCTCGGGTGGCGGCAGGTCACACGCAGACAAGACAATCGCCGCAACCAGAA
>CAZYCX010000046.1:0-20425 GCA_964645875.1 uncultured Acidimicrobiaceae bacterium | reverse complement strand
GCCCGGTCGGACCTGAGAATGCGCTTCACCTTCTCGACCGAGTGGAGGACGGTGGTGTGGTCACGGTTGAAATGCTCTCCGATCTTGGGGAGGGAGAGGTCGGTCAACTCGCGGCAGAGGTACATCGAGATCTGACGGCACAGCACCAGAGGTTGACGTCGGCTCGAGCTGAGGACGTCCTCGACGGAGAAACCGTAGGCGTGGGCGGTGGTGCGGATGATGGTCTCGGGTCCGAGCGGGACCGGCTCCTCGGAGGTCACGATGTCCTTGAGGACCCGCTCGGCGGTCTCGAGGTCGATGTCACGACGATTGAGCGCCGACCAGGCCGTCACCCGGGTCAGGGCTCCTTCGAGCTCCCTGATGTTGTCGGAGACGAGGCCGGCGATGTGCTCCAGAACGCCCACAGGGACCGGTCTCGGGGCGAACTCGGCGTTGCGTCGGAGGATGGCGAGCCGGGTCTCCATGTCGGGAGGCTGGATGTCGGTGAGTAGCCCCCATTCGAACCGGCTGCGGAGACGGTCTTCGAGGGTGGAGAGGTTGCGGGGATGACGGTCGGAGCTGATCACCATCTGCTTGCCCGACTCGTACAGGGAATTGAAGGTGTGGAAGAACTCCTCGAGGATCTGCTCCTTTCCCTCGAAGAACTGGACGTCGTCGAGGAGGAGGATGTCGACGCCTCTATATCGGGCTTTGAAATCGTCAGGGCGTTTGCGGCGAATCGACTCGATGAAGTCGTTGAGGAAGTTCTCCGAAGACACGTACCGCACCACCAGGTCCGGATACATCTCGAGTGCCTGATGGCCGACCGCGTTGAGGAGGTGGGTCTTGCCCAGACCGGCGCCGCCGTAGATGAACAGCGGGTTGTAGTGGGCTCCGGGCTGTTCGGCCACCGCCATGGCAGCCGCCCAGGCGAAGCGGTTGGACTGTCCCACGACGAAGCTCTCGAATCGATAGCGGTTGATGAGGTTGGTCGCCTTGGTGGGAGGTGACGCTGGGCCGGGCTCGACTTCCGAAGTGCCCGGGATCTCGTCCACCTCGAAGGGAAGTCCATGCTCGGAAGGGAGGGTCTCGCTGACCCGGTAGACCGGCTCGGCATCGGTCCCGAACACCGATCGGTAGGCGCCCTCGACCAAGTCTCCGTGCTTGTCCTGGACCCAACGGAGATGGAATTCGGACGGGGCGACCAGCACGATGCGGTCGCCGTCGGCGTCGGGCTCCAAACGGGACAGCCAAGTGTCCCAGTTCGTTTCCGAGACGCCGGACTTGAGGGAATCCCGGAAATCCGCCCACAGGTCGCTAGCTCGTTCGGGTTGCGTCACTTGGTGGCCACTCCTCCCTGAGCCGAATTTGTCCACAGAACAGTCCACATCTGTGGATACCTCTGTGCACATCCTCCAGCGGGTTTGCTTACTTGTCGGTCCGGGGTTGCGCCGCTGTCATCCAAGCAACGACGGGAAGTTGGACACTCCCGGGTTGAGTCGAGCGAGTATTGGTTTCAGCTCCCAGCGCGTCAAGAACGCGAGAATCACCGTTGTGGAAGATCCACCGCCAGGCTTTCCACAGCGATTTGCCTGATGACAGGCTCCTTTTCCAGATGATGGCTGGCTCATGGCCCACCAGGAAAGCGACCAACAGCGCCTAATCGAATTTTCGCGATTGGTTTGGTTTTCTTCGCGGCCTCGACGGACGACCGTTTCTCCTCCATGAGCGAGGCGACGTTGGAGAAGCGTCGTTGGGAGGGCACGCCCCAGCTCACATTGCGTAGAGCCCGGTTGATCCGTAATCTGTGCGAGTTCCCCTCTACCCCTTTTTGATTTGCCATGAAGAGGACATATCAACCAAAAGTTCGCCGCAGAAAGCGGCGTCACGGATTCAGACACCGCATGCGCACCCGCGCCGGGCGAGCGACGATCAAAAACCGTCGCCAGAAGGGCCGGAAGCGACTCGCTGCCTAGTTACCAATCTCTCCGTAACTCTCGAGACTTCCGTAGAGTCCTGTCAGACGGCAAGCGTCGTCGCACGGGGGGGATCGTCATGGTCGGCTCGCCAGGGCCGTCCGGGCCTCCTCGCCTCGGGCTCTTGGTCTCCAGGAGTTGCGGCTCGGCTGTAACACGAAACCGCATCAAGAGACGGCTTCGCTCGGCGGCTGACAGCGTCGAACTTCAATCAGGAACCGACTACGTGATCATCGCGACGAGACAGGTGGCGGAAGCCCCATATGACCAGATCCGAAGCTGGCTGGCGCGCGCGGCCGAGGAGTTGGGGAATGGTTGAGGCTCTTCGTCCCCGCACCTGGGTCGTTGGGGTGATACGTGTTTACCAGAAATTGGTAAGTCCCAATCTGGGAGCCAACTGCCGTTACCAGCCGACATGCTCCTCGTACGCCGCCGAGGCGATCGCTCGCTTCGGGGTCTGGCGGGGCACCTGGTTGGGGGTGCGTCGTCTCGCCAGATGTCATCCTCTCAAGCCGGGTGGCTACGACCCCGTCCCAGAGAACCGGAGAACTACCTAGATGGGCGCCCTTTTCGACCAGTTGATAGCGCTGTTGGGCTCGGGGCTGTCGTTCTTCTACGACCTCCTGCACGAGACACTCAGCGTTGGCGTCTCATATGGCCTCGCCATCATCTTCCTCACCATCATCATCAACATCCTCGTTTTCCCGCTCACGCTGAAACAGACCCGGGCCACGAGGGCGTTCAGCTCCCTCCAGCCCCAGATCAAGAAGATCCAGGCCGAGTACAAGGACGACCCCCAGGAGATGCAGCGTCGTCTGATGGCGGCGCAGAAAGAGGCCGGGGCCACACCGGGCGGATGTCTCCTCCCCTTGCTGGTGCAGATGCCGATCTGGTTTGCTCTGTTCCGACTGCTGCAGGATCCTCTCAACCCCGACTACGGACTCACCAACACCGCACTCGGCAGCGATATCGACGCAGGTGGAGAACCATTTCTGGGCATGATGCTCGGTCAGACCCCTGCCGGAGCCGTCGGTGAGGTCGGATTCGTCGGTGCGCTCCCCTACCTGATCATGATCGTGCTCATGGTGGCCACCCAGTACATACAGCAGTGGCACTCGATGTATGGCCAGGAGATCAACAAGAACCAACCGGGGGCTGGAGCCCAGCAGGCGGTCACCAAGATCATGCCCCTTTTCATCGGGTTCATCTCCTGGAACTTCCCCGCCGGTCTCGTGCTGTACTGGGCAACCTCGAACCTGTTCCGTCTCGGTCAGCAAGTGTTGATTTTCAAGATCGATGGGCGCCCCCCCTCGCCTGGGGCGGAACCGTCGGAGTCGAACAAGCCGAAGAACGGCTCTGACAGTGACGACTCCGAGGATGCCGCAGCCAAGAAGCCACAGCCGGGCGCCGCAAACAAGCGCCGCAGGCGCAGGAGGAGATGACGTGGACTACGTCGAAATCGAAGTCAGGGCGAAGACGGTTGACCTGGCCCTCGAGGCCGCCATGCAGGAGCTCGGAGTCACCGACCCCGACGAGGTGGCGGTGCAGGTGGTCACCGAGCCGGTAAAGGGGTTTCTCGGCATGGGAGGCCAGGATGCGGTGGTGCGGGTCAAGCGCCGTCCCGCCAAGAAGCGACGGGGCAGGGGGCGACACAAGAACGGCAAGCCGGCCAGGTCCCATGACAAGAGCGACCAGAATCGGCAGCAAGATCGTTCGCGGAACGCTAAGAATGGGGGTAAGCGGCCGGAGAAGAAGCCCGCCAAGGGGAAATCCGGCGGAAAGCACGCCAGAACGGAGTCAAACGTGTCCGACGATCGCCCCACCCTGTCACTCGAGGAGCAGGCGGATGTGGCCCGGGAGTTTCTCGAGGGTCTCGTCGAGGCCTACGGGCTGGAAGGATCTGTCTCGACCAGTATGGACGACGACGTCGTCATCATCGATGTCGAGGGTTCCCAGACCGAGGCTCTGGTCGGCGTGCGTGGATCGGTGCGTTCTGCCATCCACGAGCTCACCCGTACGGTCCTGCAGCGTTACAGCAAGGAAACCGGCCGGATTCGGCTCGACATCGCCGGTTATGCGGAGCGTCGGCGAAAGGCCCTCTCCATCTATGCTGAGCAGTTGATCGAACAACTCATGGAAGAAGGCGGCGAGATCATGCTGGAGCCGATGAGCCCGGCGGATCGCAAGGTGATCCATGACGCCGCCGCGGCTCACGAGGGGGTCACCTCATATTCAGAAGGGGAGCCACCGAAACGGTATGTGGTCCTGTCCGTGGCCGGAGACTCCTCCGAAGAGGAGTAGACGGCTCCAGGGTCATGTGCAAGGTAGCCCGGGCTCACCGCTCGAGCTACCTTGTTTCACGTGAAACCAGCCTGGGTTACAGCTGCCCGATATGCCGGCATCGAATTGGATCAGACTCAGTGCCAGCGGATGCGACGGTTTGGACGGTGGCTGGCTGAGGAGGGAGTTCGGACCGGGGGGATTGGTCCCGGAGAGTTGGAGCGCATCGATCGGAGACATCTCGCCGACTCGATCCTCTTCGCCTCACAGTTGGAAGCGGTGGATGAGGTCTGGGATCTGGGCAGTGGTATCGGGCTTCCCGGGATCCCCTTGGCCATCACCCTCCCCGAGACCGAGTTCGTCCTCGTCGATCGGTCAGGTCGTCGGAGCGACCTGATGCGACGCATCACCCGGATCCTCGGATTGGAGAATTGTCAAGTGGTGGCAGAGGAAATCGAGGATCTGGGTGGCCCGGTCCCGGCATTGGTGTCGCGCGCCAGTCTTCCCCCAGCGGAGTTGGCCGTGGTCGCGCAACGGGTTCTCGCCCCGGGGGGCATGGCGGTGGCGGGGGGTTCTTGGGTGGCGCCTCCCCGGCACTCTGGATGGACCACGGTAGAAATACCTCGACATGTGCTTGACCAACCCGTCTGGCTTCTTATCATGCGCCGCGCATGACCAAACCCACTGTGGTCGCCCTCGCCAACCAGAAAGGTGGCGTGGGGAAATCGACCACCGCCATCAACCTCGCCGCTGCGTTGGCGTTTCAGGATCAACGAGTCCTCTTGATCGATCTCGATCCCCAAGGGAATGCCTCCAGCGGTCTCGGCATCGATCGCGGCTCGATCGAGGTTTCCATCTACGACGTTCTCCTCAAGGAGTCTCCTCTGGAAGACGCCGTCGAGCCCACCTCAGTTCGTAATCTGTTCGTGGTGCCCGCCACCATCGACCTGGCCGGCGCCGAGATCGAGCTGGTGTCGATGTTTTCACGTGAAACACGTCTGGGGAGCGCAATCTCGGAGCTTGACGACGATTATGACGTCGTGCTGATCGATTGTCCCCCCTCGTTGGGTTTGCTCACGGTCAACGCCCTCACCGCCGCCGAAGAGGTGGTCATCCCGATTCAATGCGAGTACTACGCCCTGGAGGGTCTGACCCAATTGCTCCGCAACGTCGAGTTGGTCGCCTCGAACCTCAACCCGGAGTTGAAGGTCACCGGAGTGATACTCACCATGTATGACGGGCGGACCAAGCTGTCACGTGAAGTGGCCGAGCAGGTGCGTGACTATTTCGGCGACGTCGCCTTCAGCACCGTGATACCTCGATCGGTGCGTCTCTCTGAGGCTCCTTCTTACGGCGAGCCCATCGAGGCTTTCGACCCCATGAGCAGGGGCGCCATCGCATATCGTCAACTGGGCCGGGAATTTCTCGACCGTCATCGATAGGAGGCAGGGTGTGACCACGAAGCGGAAGGCAGGTCTGGGACGGGGTCTGGAGGCGCTGATTCCCACCGAGAGCGACAGTGGGGATCATCCGACCTATCTGGAGGTGCCCGTCGACGGGATCAAACCCAACCCCGACCAGCCCCGCAGTCGCTTCGATGACCAGACCCTGGAAGAGCTGGCCGCTTCGATCGAGGAGGTGGGGGTGTTGCAGCCGGTCGTGCTTTCCCGTGAGGACGATGGCACCCTCTACCTGATCGCCGGGGAGAGACGCTGGCGCGCCGCTCGCAAGGCAGGGTTGACAACGATCCCGGCGGTGGTGCGAGGCTCCACGGGAGACACCACGTTGGTGGAGGCCCTGGTCGAGAATTTGCAACGTCAGGATCTCACTCCACTCGAGGAGGCGCATGCCTACAAGCAACTCCTGGAAAATACTGGAATGAATCAGGATCAGGTGGCGAAGAGGGTGGGTAAGTCGCGGCCGGCGGTGTCCAACACGCTCCGCTTGCTGCAATTGCCAGGGGCGGTGCAGAGGATGATCGACACGGGTGCGCTCAACGCCGGCCACGCCCGTGCCCTTCTCGGGTTGACCGACGAGAAGTACTCCGTCTATCTCGCCGAGAAGGCAGCCGAGGAAGGCTGGAGCGTGCGCCAGGTCGAAGATGCGGTTCGTGATCGTCGCGAGATGGAGGACCCGCCGCCGGCCACCAAGGTCCGCCAGATACGCCCCGTGGAGATCATCGAGTTGGAGAAGCGCCTCGCCGACCGGCTCGGTTCCAAGGTCAAGATCGACTATCGCAACGCGAAAGGCAAGGTAGAGATTCGATTTGGCTCCCTCGCCGACCTCGAGCGCATCTACCGGATCCTGGCCTGAGGACCGCTCATCGGCGGGCTACGGCGAAGAACTGGTTGAGGCCTTCGGCGACCGCGAGACCACTCTTCTCGTCGAGAGTACGGAGTGCCACCACGGCAGCGGGGGCGCGGGTCTCTTTCAGCATCGCGTACGCCCGCCCCTCGACGCGAGCCCCCACCGTCAGGGCTATCGACTCGGCCAGTTCCTGCCCGGCGCGGGACGAACTGTGCTCTGAGGCGAAGTAGAACACACAGTCGTCACCTTCACGGTTGAGCCGGAAGGCGATGATCAGATCCGACCCCATCCGGTTGGCGCGTCTGGCTCGAAGTCGCTCCGGGAGTTGGGTGTCGTTGCTGCGCGACATCATCGGGAGGCCTCCGGCGTCCTGGATCGCCAGTGCCGCCGCCGAGGCCGCCTCCCAGGCCTCCCTGGTCTCCTCCGCATCGCGACAATCAGCGTCGAGGAAGACCCTGGCCCCAGCCACGGTTTCTGGAAGCATGCGGAGCCACTCGCGCTCCCTGATCGCCTGTCGCCCCTCCTTCATCTCACCCCGGGTCACCAGATGGAGCTCGGTGACCACTTCGGGGCCAACTCTTCCATCTTCTGCCAGGTGGCGGTTGTGCTGGAAGTCGATGACGGCGTGTTCGGTACCAGGGCCATAGATGCCGTCGACCTTGCGGGAGTCGAACCCGAGCGAATTGAGCCGGGACTGGAGCTCGGCTACGTCTTCGCCGCGGATCATGGGGCGGCGCAGGAAGAGGATGCGGTCGCCGAGTCGGTATCCAGCCTCGTAGAGGGAGCGCCAGGTATCCGGCCCGACGATGCCGTCGACGTCGAGACCCTTGGCCCTCTGGAAGTCGGCGACGGCGCGCTCGGTTCCGGTCCCGAACGAGGCGCGTTCGTCCCCGGAGTCGAACCCGAGCGCGGCGAGCCGGTCCTGGATGTCGCGGACCGCGGGACCTTCGTCACCGACCCGGTACAAACGCATGTCAGCCCTCGATCTTACGAGTGAGGACTCTCCTAGGTGTGGCGCGGACTTTCATACGAGCGTAAGAGCCAACGGGAGCGGCAGCCGGCGACCGACCGGCGTCTGTTCGAGCGAGGATCCTCCGCGCCGTCACGTGACCGCTGAGGTTGAATCCCCTGAGTACCTCTATGTTGACGTCTTGGAGGCAACCGCTCGAAGTCGGTCGCCCATCAAACGAACTCGGAGAGTTCGTTGAGGAGCTTGTGCTTGGGGGCGGCGCCGACGATGCGGCGCTTCTCGACGCCGTCCTTGAAGAGGATCAAGGTGGGGATGCTCATCACGTCATGGGCGGCGGCGGTCTGGGGGTTGTGGTCTACGTTGAGCTTGCCGATCGTGAAACCTTCCTGCTCCTCCGCCAACTCCTCGAGGACAGGGGCGATCACACGACAGGGGCCACACCACTCGGCCCAGAAGTCGACGAGCACCGGTTTGTCGGAGCTGATCGCTTCGTTGAAGGTGCCTTCGTTGAGTGTGACTATCTCTGCCATCTGTGTGGTTCTCCTTGTTCTACTGGGGCAACCCGGAGCGCGGGTCGGTCATTCCTGGTCGGCTAGCCAGCGCTCGGCATCGATCGCGGCCATGCACCCGGTTCCCGCGGCGGTCACGGCCTGGCGGTAGACGTGATCGGCAACGTCTCCGGCGGCGAAAACGCCTTCGACGGAGGTGCGGGTCCCGCCGTTACGACCAACGATCAGATAACCGGTCGGGTCCATGTCCAGTTGGCCGACGAAGAGATCTGTGGTCGGCTTGTGACCGATCGCCACGAAGACCCCGTCGGTGCGGAAGTCCCGGCTCTCCCCCGTGACGGTGTCTTCGATGGTGACCCCGGTGACCGTGTCGTCGCCGTGGATCTCGGTGACGATCGTGTTCCAGAGCACATCGATCTTCTCGTGCTCCAGCGCGCGCGCCGCCATGATCTTGGAGGCCCTGAACTCGTCACGGCGGTGGACGATGGTGACCTTGGAGGCGAATTTGGTTAGGAAGAGGGATTCCTCCATGGCCGTGTCCCCACCCCCGACTACGACCAGTTCCTGGTCGCGGAAGAAAAAGCCGTCGCAGGTGGCACATGCCGAGACGCCCTTGCCGGTGAGCGGTTTCTCCCCGGGTATTCCCAGCCACTTGGCCTCGGCCCCGGTGGCGATGATGAGAGCATCGGTGGTGTACTCGTCGGCGCCGACGCTCACCCCGATGGGCCGTTGAGAGAGATCGACTGCTGTCACGTCGACCTGACGCATCCGTGCCCCGAACCGCTCGGCCTGCTTGCGGAACTTGTCCATCAGCTCGGGGCCCATGACCCCGTCCGGGAAACCGGGATAGTTCTCGACGTCGGTCGTGATCATCAACTGACCCCCGGCGGCGACGCCCTCGAACACCAGTGGGCTCAAGTCGGCGCGCGCCGAGTAGAGGGCCGCGGTCAGGCCGGCGGGGCCCGACCCGATGATGATCAGCTTCTCATCTGTCATTTCTCTTCGACCTCTGGAACCACATAACGCCTCCGGCGACAGCCAGGACGGCACCGAACACTGCAAACGCTCCTGCTGTGGTCAACGGAATCTCGAGGGCCCCGAACAGGGTCCACATCAGGAATGCCAATGCCGTCAACGCAAGCGCGGCTGCGAGGATTCCCAGCCCGGTGACCTTGATCACACCCGCGACCCGGTCGACGGTCATGGCTCGGATCCGGGTGGTGACCTGTTCGAGGAGGTCGGCGAACCTGGCGGCGTACTCGTGCATGCCCGACGAGGTTAGTTGTGGCCGGTCGGAACCCCGCTTCGAAGTCGGGTCAGTCTTCTTCAATGTGGATCAGCCGGCAAGAGGCCATGTCGACGAAGGCGACTGGCGCCTCGGTCAACAGTGACCCCTCGGGCACCGCGGCGATGAGTCGCAATTCGCCCTCCGCGTCGCCAGTCTCCTCCGGCGGAGGGGTGAGGACGGCGATCGCGACGTATCCTTCGAGACCTGCCTGTTCGAGACAGCTGTCGACCTCTCCACTGGAACCGTCGTCGTATGACTGAGCACCTGACGTGGACTCCCCGGAGCGCACTGCGGCCGCCTCCTGGGCGAAGTATGTAGCGGAGAGCGCCTCCGCGGCCGGCTCCTCGGCGGCCGCAACAGTGGTCTCCGCCGAGTCTTCGAATACTCGTGCATCTGCTTCGTCAGCTGCGTCGTCGTCGGCGGGTCCGTCTGAGGGGTCGCTCTCGGCGACGTCGGCGGCGATCTCGGCGAAGCCGTCGTCGTCCGCCCCTCCCTGACTGCTCAGGACCGCCGCCAGGCCCACGACCACGAACAAGCCGGCGGCCACTGCAGCCATGCGCACGTACCACTGCCCCTTGCGAGATGCTGGCTGGTGACGCAAGGCGGTCCAGACATCACGATGGAGCGAGGAGCGCTCCGTCTCGCTCAGAGAGACCGAGCCCGCTGCGGTGAGGGCCCCGTAGGCGAGGACCTGAGCCTCGTATTCCTGCCTGAGCTCGGGGTTGGCCTCGATCAGGGCGCGCGCCTCCGACTCGTCGTCGAGCCGTCCCTCGACCAGGGCGGCGATCAGCTCCAGCTCTCGGTCACGCATTTCGCCTCTTGGATGCTCTCATCACTGGGTTTGGTTCCCCAACTCGGCGGCCAGTATCCGACGCGCCCGGAAGACCCGCGACTTAACCGTCCCCACCGGCACGTTCAGTATCTCGGCCACGTGCGGTAGCGACATTCCTTCGATGTCCGAAAGCACGACGGCCGACCTGAAGTCGGGGGGAAGGGCGGCGAGGGCACGTTGGATCTCGGGGCGGATGCCCGCCGACTCGACGGCATCCGCTGCCTGGTGATCGGCCGGGTCGAGATGCTCGGGAATCGGATCGGTGCGCCGCCGCTTCAGTTTCCGCAGTTGGTCGTAACAGGTGTTGACCGCGATGCGGTAGATCCATGTCCCCAGGGCGGCGTTTCCCTCGAACTGGTTGGCCTTACGGAAGACGGTGAGGAAAGTCTCCTGGGCCGCATCGAGAGCGAGCTCCCGGTTGCCCATGAGACGGAGACACACCGAGAAGACGCGATCCTCGTGATTACGCATGATCTGGTTGAAGGCATCACGATCGCCATCGACCACCCGTGCCAACAGCTCGGCGTCCTGGGCTGCGGTGGTCACGGCAGGAAGCGTAATTCCGCCAGGGCCGCTTGATAGCTTCCGTCCCCTCGGGGTGGGAGGTCGGTCAGCCACAGCAGCCAGTTTCCATCCAGTCGCGGGGGCAGTTCGATGGACATCGCCGAACGGGAGGCGGTACCACCCGCCACCCGCTCCCATGCGTCGGGATCGTCGTCCAACCGCTCTGACCAGAGGATCTCGAAGGTCGTCGTAGGGCTGAGCCCGATGAGCTGGAGGCGATCGGGGACGCCCTCGACCAACGCCGTCAGTCCCACTCCGGGCTTGAGTAGCGGAAGAGGGTCGAGATAGCGCTCGGTGACCCATTCGGTCTCGAGGTCTCCGTCGATGACGTTGCCGACGAGATGATCGTTCTCCCCACCTTCTCCGAACGGGTCGAAAGTGTCCACCGCGGCGACTACGACCTCCCCGGGCCCGGCGGTGGTAGTGACGATCGACGTCGAGGTGGTGACAGACGGAGCCTCGGTGGTGGGGGTGGGTATGACCAACGCGGTGCCGCCGGACAGGAAGAAGCCCACCACTACCAGGCCCACGGCGAGGAGCACCAACCCGATCGCGGCGAAGAGGAGGCGTCGGGGAGTGGAGCCGCTCTCGGGCTGCGGGGGCCGCGGGGTCGGTGCCGCCCGCAACGCCTTCTCCAAATCGTCCGCCGTCAGCTTCCCCGATTGTCCTGATCGGAGGATGGCGTCGATGGCCCTCGGCACACCGTCTATCCGCTCGGACGGTGGCGGGCCCCCGGGTGGGGCTCCGGTCAGGGCGGTCTCCAGGGTCGCCGACAGCGCACGAACGTCCCCTTCGGCGTCGGTGGCGGGTGGGCGGCCGAAGGCCCCCAACTTGGCGAGATGGGCCCCGGAGTAGGAGACCGCCGAAGGGTCGATTCGCCCGTGGATCGCCCCCTCCGCATGCAATGCGGCCAGGGCTCCGGCCAGCCCGGAGGCGTTGGGGAGGAAGTCGGGCAGGTCTATCGGTCGCTCGGCGGCGACTCGATCGGCGACAGTGGCTCCCCCGGTCCATTCCGATACCGCGTACGCGCCGCCGGAGACGGTGGCGACCGTGAAGACCCGAGCCAGGTGGGCGTGTGAGGTCTTGGCGGCGCCACTGACCGACTCCACGAACTGACGTCGACGCTCGGGCGTCGACTCGGGTCCGAGGCTCCGGATCAGAACAGGTCTGTCGAGTGAGGTGTCGGTGGCAAGCCACTCCTCGATGTCCCCGTCTCTTCCCAGTCGGACCTCGAGCGAGTATCGGTCGGGTATGGACGCCGGCACCCGGCTAGTTCAGCAGCTAGCTGCGGTCATGACGAAGGACCTCGAGCGCGGTCCGGGTGTCGGCGAAGCCGAGACGCTCGTAGAGACGCTTCGCCGTGGTGTTCCCAGGTCTCACGTTGAGCACGATCGACTGCGACCCGGTGGAGGCCCCCCAATCGACGGCTGCCGCGACGAGCTTGGCCCCGAGCCCCCGTCCGGTCTCCTCCGGTCTCACCGCGATGCGGTGCAGGTAGACGGTTCCCCATTGCGCCCCGACGATGCAATATCCGGACAGGCGTCCCGCGGTCCTGGCCGTCAACAGCACGGTGCTCTTGTTGGTGTGGTGGGCTTCCGCCAGTCCAAGCCGGCTCATGCCCCAGAAACCCTCGAAGGCGAGACGGTCTAGTTCGAGGACTTCGTCCCAATTCGGGTCGTCCTCGACGCCGACTCCACCGGAACCCGGGTGTGAAGTGTCGAGCGCCAGGCTGCGCTCCATGACGTCGAGGGTGGCGTAGCCGGCGAAACCGGCCCTCTTCCATACCCGTGTCGATCCCGGGTAGAGAGCTGGTGAGTAGACCGAGCCCGGTCCCATGTCGTGCAGGCTTCGCGTGACCGTGGTCAGGAACTCGGCGCCCCCTCGCTCGAGACGGACCATCGGATCGGTCACGGACTCGTTCCACGGCCGGGCGCGCGCCCTGAGCCATCCCGCGCTGAGCGTGATCGGACCCGGCCAGGAACCCTCGACACGGAGAAGGGTCGCCACTTGTGCGAGAGTAAGGACATGGAGGTCGTAGTTGCCAGCCATCCATCGGCGCTGCGTCACGACACCGGCCCCCGTCATCCGGAACGGGCGGCTCGAGTCGGGGCGGTGCTCGAGGGTGTGCGCGACTCAGGGCTCACGATCGACGAGATCGTGGCTCCGCCCATCGAGCGCAGTGAGTTGGCGCTGGTACACGACTCCTCGTACATCGAGATGATCGAGAAGTTCTGTCAACTGGGTGGTGGCGCTCTGGACATGGACACGTTCGCCGGCCCGGCGACGTGGGACGCGGCGCTCACCGCCGCCGGAGGAGTTCGGGTGCTGGTCGAAGAACTGGAGCGATCGGATGCGACCGGATTCGCGGTGTCCAGGCCGCCAGGTCATCACGCCATGCCCGACCGGGCCATGGGGTTCTGCATCTTCAACAACGTCGCCGTGACCGCCGCCTACCTTCGGTCACGGGGGGAGCGGGTGGCCATCCTCGACTGGGACGTCCACCACGGCAACGGAACCCAGGCGATGCTCGCCGACGACGCTGGTGTCCTCTACGCCTCGATCCACCAGGACGGTTTCTATCCCTTCGAAGGGCACATAGATGACATCGATCGAGGGGACGCCAAGGGAACGGTGGTCAATATCCCCCTCCCGGCGGGCACCGCCGGGGACATCTACCGCCGGGGATGGGAGGAGCTGGTGTTGCCGGTCGTCGCCCAGTTCGGCCCTGATTGGGTCCTCGTCAGCGCGGGGTTCGACGCCCACGCCAACGACGAGCTGGCCAGCTTCTTCCTCGAATCCCCCGACTACGGGTGGATGGCGTCTCGGCTCGCCTCGATTCACCCGCCCGGTCGGACCATCTTCGCCCTGGAGGGGGGCTACGACCTCACCGCGCTCCGTGAGTCGGCGCGCCAAGCGCTGCTCGGGCTCGAAGGAGCCAACGCGACCGCCGGGTCGCATCGCCGTTCCCCCGACCGGGCGGTGTCGGCCCTGTCCGCTGCCGCGGAGGCGATCGGTCGTCACTGGCGGGTCTGAGCGGCCCAATTCCTCAACTCTCGCCTGACCTGCGCCGATAACCCAATTGGAGCTAGGCGAGGTAGTCAGTGCAATGGACAACAACATCGACGCCCTGTTGAAGAAGGCCGTGGAACACGGCGCTTCAGACATTCATTTGAAGGTGGGGTCGGCACCGATCGTGAGGATCGAGGGAGTTCTACGCCGTCTCGACGGCTACGACCCGCTGCGTCCTGCCGACACCCAGGCCTACGCCGAGGAGATGTTCACCGAGAAGGCGGCGAGGGACTTCAAGGAGGGAGGCTCGACCGACTTCGCCTACGGGCGACACGAGCTGGGCAGGTTTCGCGCCACCGCGTTCCGTCAGCGTGGCTCGGTCTCGTTGGTCCTCCGTCGAGTGGTCCCGGGCTCGAAGTCGTTTTCCGAGCTGGGTCTGCCCAAGGCCCTGGAGCGCATCTCGGCCGACAAGGCCGGTCTCATCGTGGTCACCGGCCCTTCGGGTTCGGGCAAGACCACGACGATGGCGTCGATCATCGACTGGATCAACTCCAATCAAGGTCGGGCCATCATCACGATCGAAGACCCGATCGAGGTGCTGCATCCCGACAAGCGTTCGGTCGTGGTCCAGCGTGAGGTCGGCGTGGACACCAGCGACACGGCCGGGGCGATCCGGGCGGCCATGAGGCATGACACCGACGTGATACTCGTCTCCGAGGTCACCTCGCCGGAGGTGGCGCGGGCAGTTATCGACGCCGCGGAGACCGGTCACCTCGTGGTGACCTCGATGCGGACCAGCGACCCGGCAGACACCATCTCCCGTCTGATCACGATGTTCCCCGAGTCCCAGCAGGGAGTGGTGAGAAAACAACTCTCCGCCCAGGTGAAGGCGATCATCAGCCAGATCCTGGTCGATGCCGATGAAGGTGGGCAGGTGCTCGCCGTTGAGATGCTGACCAATAGCGAGCGGACAAAGGAGTGGATCGTCGGAGGCGAGGACGCCTCGTTCCTATTCGAGGTCATCAAGGAAGGTGGCTTCCACGGGATGCAGACTTTCGATCAGGCGCTGCTCAACCATGTGATCGGTGGATCGGTCAAGCTGGAGGCGGTGCTTCCCCACGCGCGCAACACCCACGAGATCCGGGCGAAGGCTCAAGCCGCAGGCATCGTCATCTGAGGTCGGTGGGCCAGGCTCGACTCGCCGATAACCTCACGCCCTGTGATCCCACCGCGGCTCGAGTTCCTCACCAGCCCCGACCTGCCCCCGGTTCAACTCGCCGAGCTGTTCGGGGAGGCGGGGGAGGAGATATTCCTCGTCGGAGGCTCGGTTCGTGACGCCTTTCTCGAGCGCCCACTGGAGGACTTCGACTTCGCCACTCCTGCCCGCCCCGAGCGGACCGTCGAGATACTGGGGCCGTGGGCCGATGCCGTCTACGGGGTGGGAGCTCGTTTCGGGACGGTGGCGGCACGCAAGGACGGCCGCACCATCGAAGTGACCACATATCGAAGTGAGGTCTACCGGGATGATTCCCGGAAGCCACATGTCACCTACTCGGACGACATCGTCGACGACTTGGGGAGAAGGGACTTCACCATCAACGCGGTGGCACTCTCACTCCCCGACCTCGAGGCCGTCGATCCGTTCGGAGGTCTGGCCGATCTGGCCCGCGAGACATTGCGCACGCCGCTCGAGCCCGGCATCTCTTTCGGGGACGATCCCCTGCGGATGCTCCGCCTGTTCCGTTTCCAGGCGACACTCGGGTTCGTCCCCGACGAGGCGGCGGTGGAGGCCGTGCGGCGCATGGGAGCCAGACTCGAGATCATCTCGGCGGAGCGGATAAGGGACGAGCTCAGCAAGCTCCTCGTTGCCCCCTCCCCCGGTGAAGCCCTGCGGCTGATCGTAGAGACCGGTCTCGCCGATCACTTCCTCCCTGAGCTTCCCGGTTTGGCGATGGAACAAGACCCCCATCACCATCACAAGGACGTTCTGGCACATACCTTCGCCGTCGTCGACAAGGCTTCGCCCGACCTGACTCTCCGGCTGGCGGCTCTGCTCCATGACATCGGCAAACCCGAAACCAGGGAGTTCGGTTCCGACGGGGTGACGTTCCACCACCACGAGGTGGTGGGAGCTCGGATGGCGCGCCACCGGCTTCGGCAACTGCGATATCCCAAGGAGGTGGTCGACGACGTCTCCCGGCTGGTCTATCTCCATCTCCGACCGCACACGCTGAAGCTCGGATGGACCGACTCGGCGGTGCGCCGCTACGTGCGTGACGCCGGACATCTCCTCGATCGTCTCAACGAGCTCGTCCGCTGCGATGTCACCACGGCGAACAAACGCCGGGAGCAGGCGGTCCAGAGCCGCATCGATGAGCTGGAGGAGCGGATCGGGGCGCTGTCGCAACAGGAGGAACTGGCGAGGTTGCGTGCTCCGATCGATGGCAACGATGTCATGGCGTATCTCGGCATGGAGCCGGGACCTGCGGTGGGGGAGATCATGGACCTTCTCCTCGAGAAGAGAATCGACGACGGCCCGTACCCGCGGGGTGAGGCCTATGAAGTCACCCGGTCCTGGGCGGTCGAGCACGGCATGGACGATCCGGGGCCACCACCGGTGGAAGAGGAGTAGTCGGGCCGGCCTCTCACCGGCGTCTCCCCTTCGGGGCGGAACCTCCTAGCCTCCTGGCCGTGATCGTTGTAGTGGTACCGGCGGTCGCCCTCGCGATCATGTCGCTGGCGACGTTCCTGGGGAGATGGGTGTGGTGGTTGGACGTGCTGGTCAACTTCCGTGCCCAGTACGTGGTGGTACTCGCCTTCCTCGGGCTCGTCATCATGATGTCGAGATGGCGGAAGGTGGGCTACACGGTGCTGGGGGTGGCGGTGGTGAACCTGATCGCGGTGCTGCCCCTCTTCGTCGGCTCGCCGGCCGAGGCGCGCCTCGACTCCCCGTCGCTCCGGATCATGTCGTTCAACCTGCTCTCCACGAACGAGAGTTACTCCGACGTGGTCGATTACATCCAGACCGTTGGCCCCGATGTCGTGTTGCTACACGAGGCGAGCCGTCCCTGGGAGGTGGCGATGGAGTCGGCGGCGGTCGACTACCAGATGATCCGAGCTCGCTCCGACCGGCTCATCTTCGGGACGCTGGCGCTGGTCAGGGGTGACGCCGTCGAAGCCGTCTCTTTTGGGTTCGCCGCCAACAGTCCGCGCGCCGTGGAAGTCACCTTCGTCCCCGCTGGCTGGGACACGACAGTGTCGATCCTGGGCGTCCACCCATTGGCACCGACCGATGAAGAACGCGCCGACTATCGCGATGCCCAGCTGGCCTTTGCGGGACAATGGGCCTCGGGTCAGAGCGGTCCCATCGTCATCGCCGGCGACTTCAACGCCACCCCGTGGTCGTACCCGTTTCGTCGGCTCATGGCGTCCGCCGATCTGGTGAACAGTCAGGTCGGTTTCGGTCTCCAGCCCAGTTTCTCCACCCGGTCCAACATCCTCCTGCGGGTCCCCATCGACCATCTGGTGCACTCACCGCACTTCGAGGTGACGGACCGGCGTCTCGGGCCCGATCTCGGGTCGGATCACTTCCCCCTCCTCGTCGACCTCCAGCTAGCCGATTGAGCCGTTGACACCCTCCGTTTTCGCGCATCGTGTGCGTTGAAAGCGCGCCATCTGATGCGCGAAAACGGTGGCAAGACCTACCCATCCGGGACGCAGTTAATCTCGGACCCATGTCGAACCGTTACGCAGAGGCACGACGCCGTCTCGCCGACATCGTGGGTACGGAGGGGATCGCGGTCATTCCTGCAGCCCACGAGGTGATCCGCAACTACGACGTCACGCATCCCTTCCGCCAGGACACCTTCTTCTGGTATCTGACCGGGTTCCACGAGCCGGAGGCCGTGGCGGTGATCGCACCAGATCACGACGAGGGCGAATACGTGCTCTTCGTTCGGCCGAAGGATCCCGACATGGAGGTGTGGACCGGGATCAGGGCCGGGACCGAGGGAGCCAAGCTCGACTACGCCGCCGATGCCGCCTACGAGCTGAGCGAGCTCGACGAGGTGTTGGAGCGGATGATGCACGGCCGGGAGGTTCTCTGGTACGCCACGGGCAACGATCACTACGACGACCGGATCGCTTCGATCGTCAAGAACGCTCGCGTCCACCGAGAGCGGATGGGCGGAACCGTGCCCTCGACGGTCAAGGACGTGTCGGTGCCTCTCGGCGAGATGATGCTCTTCAAGAGCGCCGACGAGATCGAGAGTCTGCGTGAGGCGTGCCGCCTCAGCGCCGAGGGTCATCGTGAGGCGATGCGCTTCGCCCGGCCCGGCATGTGGGAATACCAGGTGCAGGCCGCGCTCGAGTACTTCTGGCGTCTCCGCGGCTCACCCCGAAACGGCTACGCGTCGATCGTGGCCTCCGGTGCCAACGCCTGTGTCCTCCACTACGTCGACAACGACGACCAGATCGGCGAGGACGACCTGGTTCTCATCGACGCGGCCGCGGAGATCGACGGCTACTCCTCGGATATCACGCGCACGTTCCCCGCCAGCGGCGCCTTCTCCGGCACCCAGCGGGCCATCTACGAGGTGGTGCTGAGTGCGGAGCGCAAGGGGATCGACCTGGCGGTGCCCGGCTCGTCCCTGAAGACCATCCACGAGGAGTCGAAGCGGGTCCTCGCCGAGGGGATGGTGGACCTCGGCCTCCTTCCCAGGGGAGTCGACGAGTCGCTGTCGATGCACCACTACTCCACCTTCTTCATGCATGGCACCAGTCATTGGCTGGGGCTAGACGTCCACGACCGCGGCGCCTACCGCATCGATGGCGTGTCACGGCCGCTCGAGCCCAGCATGTGCTTCACCGTCGAGCCCGGCATCTACGTGGCTCCCGACAAGGCCAAGATCGAGTTGACCCTTCTCGAGTACGACGTCGACGACTGGAACGAGCGGCGGGTCCGTCTCGGCAGGAAGGCGGCCGCGGCTCAGGAGCAGAAGGAGAAGGACGAAGCCGAGAAGATCGAGCACGAGATTCCCGAGGAGTTCCTCGGCATCGGCGTCCGTATCGAGGACGATATCCTCATCACCTCCGAGGGCAACGAGAACCTGACCGGAGACGTACCCAAAGACGTCGACGCCGTCGAAGCGCTATGCGCCGAGGCGTCGGTCCTCCCCTTCTAGACCACCGCCGGCACGGCGTAGAGGGCAACGGCCAGGAAGTGAAAAGTGCTGGCCAGGACCACGAAGACGTGGAACAACTCGTGGTACGAGAAGACCCGCGGGAACAGCCTCGGCCGCTTGGTCATGAAGAAGACGGTGCCCACGGTGTAGAAGAAACCTCCGATGGCGATGTAGACGATTGCGCCCGGACCCAGTGAGTCCCAGATTCGGGGTATCCAGAAGATCACGGTCCATCCCATGACCAACTGGAGTGTCACCGAGAGACCGGTCGACACGCCCGGAAGCACCAGCTTGAGGGTGATGCCCACGATGGCGATCCCCCACACCAATCCGAGACACCACCACATGGCCTGACCTTCCAGGCCGGCGACGGCGATCGGGGTGAAGGTGCCGGCGACCACGAGATAGATCATCGAGTGGTCGACACGCTGAAGCCGCCTCTTCCAGTCCGCGCTCCAGGGGATCGAGTGGTACAGCGTCGACACGGTGTACATGACGAGCAGAGCCATCCCGAAGACGAGCGACCCGACCAAAGCGGCCGTGTTTCCCCAGGTGCGATAGACGAGGTAGGCGGTGCCGGCGAAGGTGGCTATGGCCGCACTCCCGTGGAGGAGTCCACGAATCGGGTTCTGCATGCGACCAAGGGTCATCCGCTCCATTACGCGACAGGATATGGCATCGGCCGGCGAATCTGATTCGGACGGCCCGACGGTCAACGAACGGCGCGCAGGTACCATGAGTCTTCGGTTATGGCCCTCGGTCTCCTCTACCGCATCTATGAGCGCAACCTTCTCGCCGGGCTCGACGGGGACCGTCTGCCCAATCACATCGGGGTGGTGTTGGACGGTCACCGGCGTCATGCCCGGGCCGAGGGACTCGCCAGCTACACCGACTCGTACCGTGTCGGCATGGCACGGTTCGAGGACTTCCTGGGCTGGGCCGACGATTTGAAGATCCCCGCAGTCACCGCCTGGGTGCTGTCACCCGAGAACCTGTCCCGACCGGCGGCGGAGCTCGACCCCTACTTCGACGTGCTCATCGACCTCTTCGACCGGCTTCCGGCCAAGTGCGCCCAGTACGACATGGCTCTGAAGTTCATCGGCAGTCTCGATCTCCTGCCGGCCCGCCTGGTCGAAGCGGCGAAGAATGCCGAGGAGCAGCACCCGACCGGGTCGCGCCGTCTCAACGTGGCCATGGGCTACGGGGGCCGGCAGGAGATAGTGGACGCCACCAAGGACCTGGTCGCCCGGCTGGCCGAGGACGGGGTCCCGGGCGATCAGATCGCCGACCACATCGACACCGAGTCGTTGGCCAGGCACATGTACTCGGCGGATCTCCCCGACGCCGACTTGATCATCCGCACCTCCGGTGAGTCGCGGCTCTCCGGGTTCTTGCTCTGGCAGTCCGCCTACTCGGAGTTCGTTTTCGTGGACGTGAACTGGCCCGCCTTCCGTCGCGTCGATTTCCTGCGCGCCCTACGTGACTACGAGGGCCGGTCCCGCCGCTTCGGGCAGTGACTCTGAGGGGG
>CAZYCX010000045.1:0-20958 GCA_964645875.1 uncultured Acidimicrobiaceae bacterium | reverse complement strand
GGCCTCACCCCCCGTCTCGGTACGTCGTGTCCGAACGACCGAAATCTACGCGCGCAACCAACCGCGCTGCGGCGACTTTTTCACATCCACGTCCCGTCGCGCATCGGGGCGATCCCCCATCACGGGCACGGCAACCTGCCCACTGCCAGACGGGCAGGGGGTCTTCCCCCTGACTAGCCTCTTGTCCGCAGATCAGTTCCATGGGGGTAGATGGCAGACCTGGTGTTCGTAGTCGTGGTGGTCAACCTGGCCCTCTTCGGAGGCTTGGCGGTTTGGGGTGTCCGCCGCGGCCTCCAGGAGCGGTCCCCTCGGATCCGTACCCTCATCTGGGCCCTGGTGGCGGTGTCGTTGGCCTTTGTCTTGTTCAGCTTGACGAGACTGGCATTGATCGCCATCGGGCTGGGCTGGATCCCGGGACGTCTCAGCGAATTCCTCGACTCGGGCTGGGTGCTGATCCAGTCGGTCGTGACTCTCCTCATCGGTATCTTCGCCGTTGCAGTCATCCGGCGCGCCGGCAGATCGCTGAAGGAGGCAGACCGGATCGTCTCTCTGCTCTCTCAGCAACTGCTGGGTGAGTCGACTCTCGAGGACTTCGGCTTCACCTCACGGGAGTTGGAGGTGCTGGAGGTCATCGCTGACGGGACGCTCTCCGATCGGGAGATCTCCGATATCCTCTATATCTCGCCGGCCACCGCCGCCACCCATGTGCGCAACATCCTGAAGAAGTCCGGGGTGAAGAGCCGGCGCGAGTTGGTCCTTTTGCTCCATTCCGAGTCCCGCTAGTCCGCCTACCCGGATCAGGTAGAAAGTATCCAGGGGGTGGGTATGGCGTATACCGGCCTTGAGTATTGAAACCGGATCTCCTGCACGGTTAGAAAGCAGTCACCACTCAAAGTGGCGGAAGTCAAAGTACTCGGGGGCCAGGTTCTCGGGGCGAAATAGGAGGCAAGAAATGTTGCGGAGGGGTAGACACGTGAGCCCATGGCTGAAGGGCCGGAGGACACGTCGAGTTGGGAGGGCACTACCGCTGGCGCTGGCGTTTGCGATGGTGTGGGGCGCCATAGCGCTGGCCAGCGATGTCGACGTCTCGGTTGTGGATGTCACGGCGCCGACGGGAAGCGTCACACTGGCGCCCGGAGGCTCCGCGCCAATCGTCATCAATATGAGCGTGAGCGGAAATCAGGCTGGAGATGCCACGTTCAAGGTTTACCGCGACTGGACTCTGCAGGGCGGAACCTTCACCGGCTCCAATCCTGAGACCTTCACGGTGCCGCCTCAGTCCGGCGGTGATACCACGACCTTCACCGCTTCGGGGACTGTCACCGTGGCCGCCGGTCAGGCCGACGGCACCTTCACGCTGGCCGTTGGGGCCTTCGATATCACCAACTCGAATGCGACAGGGGCGAAGCTGGAAGCCCGCCAGTCAAGCAACTACGAAGTGACCGTCGAGGCGCTGCAAGGGGATGTGACACCTCCGGTCATCACCATCAACGAGCCGGGCGACGGCGACCACTTCATCCTCGGTGAGATCGTCAACGCCGACTTCAGCTGCGTGGACAACGAGTCGTCGGTTACACAGTGCGAAGGCACTGTCGCCCACGGCCACCCGATCGACACCAGCACGCCTGGATCACACACCTTCCGGGTGGATGCGGCCAGTGCCGGTGGCACGAGTTACCTGGAGCACACCTACTACGTCGACTACGCGGCGTGCGCCGGCGCGACCAGCCTGTCGATCCTCCAGCCCATCAACGCCGACGGCTCGAGCGTGTTCAAGCAGAAGAGCACGGTGCCAGCCAAGTTCCAGGTCTGCGATGTGGACGGCAATCCGATCGGGACCGCCGGTGTCGTCGACAGCTTCAACCTGGTCCGCACTACGAATGGGACCGACTCCGGTGAGATCACCGAGGTCGTGGACTCGACGGTCAAGGCCACGAGCGATTTCCGGTATGACCCGACGGCCGGTCAGTGGATCTTCAACATGAACACGAAGAACCTGTCGGCTGGAAAGACGTACTGGTACAAGATCACGCTCGACAGCGGGCAAACGATCGAATTCAGCTTCGGTCTGAAGTAGCGCCAAGGCATCAACCTTGAGTTGGGAGGCCGGCCCGGAAGGGCCGGCCTTCTACGTTTACTTTTGGCCAGGGGTGGCGATGGCGGCACTTTGGGCTCGACACGGGATCACGGCGACGCCGACCGCGGTGAGGAGCAGGCCTCGCCACAGCGAGGGACCGAGGTGTTCTCTCCCGATGCTTCGTGTTCGACAACGTCTGCCATGTCAGGAGCGGTGACCAACAGCTCGTCTGAAGCGGCGGCGATGGTGACTTCGACCTCTACCAGGAGTGGAGCTCGAGTTTGGTGCTGACGAGGATCCACGACAGTTCACCGACGCGGCGTCCGCGCCTGACGAGATATTCGTCAGCACAGTGAGCCCCAGCCCCTGCCGATGATTTCAGCCTCACGGGCTCCGGACCCGTGCGACGACTCGTTCATCGAGGTCGAAACCGACTGCCTGTCTTGAGGATGCGAGCCTGACCAGCGCGGCCCCCAGCTAGGGAATCGACCACGGTTATCGTTCCGGCATGCAGTGGAGTGGGAGTGAGCCCGGCTGACGCCGCCTCGCAAGGCACCCAGACGATCCTCTTCACCGACCTCGAGGGGTCCACAGACCTCCGAGTGCGGCTGGGCGACGCCGTCGCCAACCAGGTCTTCAACGAGCACGACCGGCTGATCCGCGCCCAGATCGAGGCGGGCGGCGGCACCGACATCAAAGGGCTCGGCGACGGTTTCATGGCGCTGTTCGCGTCGGCCAACCAGGCCATCGAGACCGCGGTGTCGATCCAGCGTGCCATCGAGGAGCGCAACGCCGCCAACCCCGACAAGCCGATCTCGGTTCGGATCGGCGTCAACAGCGGCGACGTCACCTACTCCGAGGGCGATGCCCACGGCACTGCGGTCCACGCCGCCTCGCGGGTGGCCGCCAAGGCACAGGGAGATCAGATCCTCATCTCCCAGGTCGTCTTCGACCTCGCCGGCTCTCTCGGAGGGACCAAGGTGGTCGACCGGGGGCTCTTCTGGCTGAAGGGGTTCCCCGACCGCTGGCGTCTCTACGAGGTGCTTTGGCGAGCCAAGGATGGTGCCGGCGACCGCACCGCACGCGAGGTGCGGGACGCCTCGGCACGGGCGTTCGATCCCTCCTCGCCCCGGTCGACAGCTCCGATCGTGGGGAGGAAACGGGAACTGAGAGCCATCGAAGGGCAGCTGGCCGCGACCACATCGGGCCTACGCGCCCTCGTCCTCCAGGGCGAGGCGGGTATCGGGAAAACCAGGATGCTCGAGGCCGCAGTCGACCTGGCCGATGCGGCAGAAACCCCCTATCTGACTCTCGACGTCGCCGCCGACGAGGAACTGCGCGGGCCCTTCCTCCTTTTCCGCTCCCTGCTCAACTCTCCCCGCGTGGCCGCGATAGCCAGGGAGGCCATGGCCCTGGAACCGGTCGACCGGGCCCGCGACGCCATCGGGGGTCGCTCCGGCGACCGGGACGAAAGCCTCTCCCCACAGGAGAAGATGCTCCGGATCTTCGATGAGGTCGCCTCCGCGGTGGCCGCCCTCACCAGCGATCGACCCGTCGCCCTCCTCTTCGACGACCTGCAGTGGGCCGACGAGGACAGCATCCAGCTGATCCGCTATCTGGTGCGGACGCTCACCACCGCCCCCATCTTTCTTCTGATCACCGTCCGCCCCTACTCGGAGATGTCCTCGGGCGCCGACAAGCTGATCGCCGATCTCGACCGGATGCGGGTCACCCAGGTGTTGAGGCTCGATCGCTTCAACCGGGTCGAGACCGGAGAGCTGTTGGTCAACCTCCTCGGCGCGCCGGTGGACGAGCAGACCCTGCAGAGCCTCCACGCTCGTTCGGAGGGTGTTCCCTTCTTCATCGAGGAGCTGGCCCGGGCCTACCGCGAAGCTGATGCACTACAGCTCATGGACGGCACCTGGACCATGACACGTCTCAGCGGGGCGGCAGTCCCGTCTTCGGTGCAGTCACTGATCGAGCGGCGCCTCGCCCAACTCTCCGACGACCCCCGCGCCCTGTTGGCCGACGCCGGTGTCCTGGGAAGACGGTTCAAGCTCGCCGACCTTGCCCCGGTCCTGGCCCGCATCCGGAACGAGGAGCAGAGACAGGAGTGGGAGCTGGCCGAAAACCTCGACATGGCCGTCCAACTCGGTCTGCTCACCGAGGAGCCGGAAGACTCCGGCTACGACTTCTCGTTCTCCCACGACCAGATCCGGGCCTCTTTGCTCGCCGACCTCCCCCGCCGACGCCAACAGGCCATTCACGGGGCGATTGCGGAGGTGCTCGCCTCCCGGGACGATACGGCGGACCTGTCGATGCTCGCCTACCACTCGATGAAAGCAGGCGATTCGGAAAAGGCCGTGTTCTGCGCCCTGGACGCCGCCCGGTCCGCTCTGGGCAGGTCGGCTCCCGAAGAGAGCATCCGGATCGTCGACACGACGTTGCCGGCGGCGTCGGAGCCCGCCGAGCGCATCGCCATGCTCAGAGTGAAAGACGATGCCCTCGACGTCCTCGACCGGGGTATGGATCGCATCGCCAACCTCGCCGAGATGACCGCCCTGACCGGTGCCGTCGTCTCGAAGGAGCTCGAGACCGAGGTGAAGCTGAGAAGGGCCTCGGCCTCCCGGGCCATCGAGGACTACGAGACCGCGGTCGAGCTGGCGTCCGCCTTGCGCTCGACGGCGGCCGATCTGGGTGACCTCGAGCTCGAATTGGAGGCCTGTCTCGAGTTGGGACAGGCTCTCACCAGGAGCGACATCGGCGAGGCCTACTGGCCGCTGGGCGAGGTCGATCTGGACGCCGCCGACGAGGCGTACACGCGGGCGCTGGAGATAGCCCGGGAGCTCGGAGCGCGCTCCAAGGAGGCCATTGCCCTGCGGGAGCTGGCGGTGATCGAAGGAGGGAGAGTCCGCCAAACCATCGTGGCGGCCGAGGAGAAGGGAACGTCGCGGTTCGAGATCCTGGCGATGGGCCCGACGCTGTTCACAGGATCCAAGGAGCTGGCGGAACAGGCCTTCAAGATCTTCGAGGAGATAGGGGATCAGCGGGGAGCGATGTCGGCGTTGATCACCATGGCCTACTCCCATGTCACCGACCCGACCGCCCATGGCATGGCAGGCCGAATCGAGCACGTTCGGGCCCTGCACAACAGTCGTAAAGGCCAGGTGACCGACAGCCAGAGGGCCAGGGAAGACGCTCTGATGCTGTACAGCATCCACACCTACGCCCGTCTGCACATCCAGCCCGATCTGGCGTTGCTCCGCGGCCAGGAGGCTTTCGAGGCGGCCAGGTCGTTGGGTGACCGGTGGCTGGAGGCTCTGGCCGCCGGTGGCATGTCGTTGACGTACGCGTCGTTCGGCGCAGTCGCCGATTCGATCGCCTGGCTCGATCGAGCAGCATCGGCGGCGATGTCGGTACCGAGCACTTCGATGGCCCGCCGGGTGGAGATGTGGCGTGGAGCCTGTGCTGCGGCACGCGGCGAGCCCGATGAGATGAAGAACCACTTCGAACGGGCAATCGACCTGGCGGGCAACAAGAACCTGGCGGGTCAGGCGGAGGCCTACTGCGCCCTGGCCATGGAGACCTGCAAGCTCTGGGCGATCACCGGCGAGGCTGATTTGCTGGATCGAGCCGCGCAGGCAGCCCGTGACACCTTGGAGGCGACCGGGTCGATGCGCGGTCAGCTTCCGTGGGAGTCGGTGGCCCACGCCGTGCTCGCGGTCGTCGCCGATGCCGAGAATCGTCCCGAGGAGGCGGAAGAGGAGGCCCGGGTTGCGCTGTCGACTCTGGACGGGATGACCCATATCCTCCACTTCGTGAACGTCCTCTGGGCGGCAGGTCGGGTTCTCATCGGCCATCAGGCGCCGGAGGCGGGCGGTATGGCTCAACAGGTCGCCCAGGGTCTCGGCTATCTGAGCATGAACATCATCGACCCGGAGATCAGGTCGAAGTGGTTCGGCGTCGAGGCCCACCGCGAGCTGGCCCAGCTGGCCGGTTTCCAGCTACCCGAATACCTGGGATCGAGCCAGGAGCCCGCGGATCTGGACGAGCACGAGCTGGCGTTGCTCCGCGAGATCACCTCCGGCACATACGAGACCCAACACGACGAGACGGAGGTCGACGAATTGCTGTCGAAGCTGGGAGTGGGCTCGGAGACCGAGGCCATCGAATACGCGATCAAGACAGGCATCCGATGGCGGTGAGAGTGGTCATCGACCGACGTCGCTGCATCGGGGCTGGTCCCTGCATCATCCTCGCCCCGTCCGCTTTCCAGTGGAGGCAGGGCGACTTCGTCAAGCCCGAGCTTCTCGACCCGAGCACCGTGGACGAAGACGTGCTTCGGGAGGTGGTCGCCGCCTGCCCGACCCAGGCGATCGTCCTCGAAGAAGTCCTGGACCCGGTCGAGTCGTCGGATATCTGAGATCCAAGGGCCTCTGGCTCGAGCTGGGCGAGGCCCTGAAACGTGAGACCACGCTGTTCGTGTCGCGTTTCGCAGACGACTCGGTGGTGGAGAAGGCGTTGAGAGTCCAAGCCCGTTACGACGCCGGCGCCGACTCCTCGAGGCCTTCCAACTGCCTGGACCCTGACCTGGCGTGGCGAGACGGTGAAACGAACCGGATCGGCCCCGCCCCCACGCGCTAGTCATTTTGTGGGGTTCGGTATGACACCCAAGTCTCCGGTCCTCCCTACCGATTTGGAGACATGAACGAAGAGAACCGCACCGAACGTCCCGGATTGCCCGCCTGCTCGATGTGCGACCGTCCCGCGGTCTACGTCACGCCGTATCGCCGGTTGTGCACCAAAGCCCGTTCCGGATGGTCGTGCGAGAGGAAGACCGCACCGGCGAACACATGAGGCACCTCGGGCGGTAGAGGCCCGCAGAGGAGCAGCGAATTCGCCGCCACCCGGTCAGGCTCGGCGGATCGATACGGCGTGGCGTCAGCCAGCAGGCCTTTCTCGTCGACCTGGCCACCGGACCGGCACCGAAACGATGATCTCCGATTAGGGTCGGAGCAGAGTCGGCATGAGACGAGACCGACGATGTCGAAGTATCTGATCGTCGCCTACCAGACTGCCGGGGGACGCTCTCTTCGGGATGAGATCGAGGAGCTGGGCAGATCCGACCCGGAAGCCGAATTCGTCCTCTTGGTGCCCGCCACCCACGCCAAACAGCTCTTCGTGTGGTCGGAGGGTGAATCGAGAGCTCTCGCCGAGGAGCGCGCCGAGAAAGCAGCTGGGCAGTTGAGGGAGTCCGGGGTCAATCTGAGCGAGGTGAGGGTGGCCGAACCCGACCCCTTCGTCGCGGTGACCAACGAGTTGCGCCACCACCCCCACTACCACACCATCATCGTCTCCACCTTCCCAGCCGGCATCTCCCGCTGGCTGCGACTCGACCTCCCGGCCAGACTCGAGCGGAGCCTGAACTTGCCGGTCACCCACGTGATCGTCGATCCCGCGGAGGCACAGACCGACTGAGCTGGGTCGGCACCCTGACCAGTAGAAGCGGGACGACGCCCCGGGGCTCGCCGCAGCACCCATCGCTCCTGACCGTGGTGCCCTATTCCATGGAGGACTCGGCCTGGCGGGCCAACGCCACGATGCGAAGCAGCTCGGGATGGTGCGCCCCCTCCCAGTAGATTTTGTCACAGGTCGTGCACGCCGCGAAGTCGTCGACATGTGCCCGCGTCTCGGGCGGCAGGCGATGGGCGATGTCATCTTTGGCCACGGGTGCCAGCACACCGTTGCAGGCCATGCATCTGCTGAAAGGCTCGATGCCTCCGGAGAGGTGGAAACGACGGACGACTTCGGTCAGCTGTTCCCGAGGGTCGGTGGCTCGGACGGAGTAGCCGTGGGTGATGGATCGGTGTTTGAGGAGCTCGACGTCCCGGGTGAGGAGGATCCGGTGCTCCGAGGTGGAGATCTGGACCAGTTCGGGATCGCTCCACTCCTGGTCATACCGCGTGTCAAGACCCAGCAGTCGCAGGAAGCGGGTCAGACGGCCCAAGTGGTTGTCGGCGACGAACCGCATTTCTCGGAGGGCTTGGGGACGCACCTCGAGGATCGGCGAGATGTCGAAGGACTCGAACCGTGGAAAGACGCTGATCCGGTCCCCGTCCTCGACCAGATAGGAGAAGTCGACGGAGCAGCTGTTGGCGAGGATGAGATCGACTTCGGTGTGGGGGACGCCGCATGCCTCGATCATGTCTTTGACACTCCCCGGGACATCGAAGCTGCGGAGGACCTCCCCCGATTGGAGGTCTTCGGAGAGGAAGTCCTTCAACTCCGCATAGAACCTGAGACTGGCCTGACGGATCACACCCGTACCTTCCTTTCCCGAGGATGCCACAGGATGTGGGTCGATGTGACGGACCGGACAGGACGACCCGGCGATGGCTAGCGTCCACCGTCAGGAGGCAGTCGATGAGGATCCAGACAGGTCAGCTCGTGGCCCTCGGATATGGGACCTATGTCCGTTCCGACGAGGTCATCGCCGTGGAGCCGATCACCGAGGGCCGGGGGCCGGGCAAGCGTTCCCTGGTGTGGGTCCGCGGCATACCCGACCCGCTCGTCGCATCCCGTTCGGAGGGAGCCATCGTCGACGATCTGGTCACCCCGGTCGACGAGGCCACGAGGATGAGGGCCCAGCGCAACGCATTGAGCCGTCTGGTCGACGTGCTCGACGCCATCTCACCGGGAGTCCGCCGGATCCTGTCCGAGGAAACCGACACCGACATCGACGAGTTGCTGGCGGAGAGCAACCGGGTTCTCACCTGAAGCACTCCTCTCCCCTATCGCCCAATGGATTGGGTTTCACTCCCGATGGGTACTCAGAGCGCCCATCGAAGAAGGAGATGACATGAGTGAGGTGACAGCCCTCTTCCCCACCCGCAACGAGGCGGAACGAGCCGCCGACGAACTGCTGGCGCGAGGTTACGACCCGGAACGTGTCGGTTACCTGGATCGGCACCGCGACGAACACGGCGACATCGTCACCGACGAGAGCCACGTCGACCACGACCGTGGCGACGTAGCCGACGAAGCTGCCAAAGGGGCTGCCGGCGGGGCCGTCGGCGGGGCCGCGGTCGGAGCAGGCGCAGGTTTCCTCACCTCGGCTGGGCTCCTGCTCGTGCCCGGTTTCGGTCCGTTCCTCGCCGCCGGGACCCTGGCGGCGACGATCGCGGGCGCCGGAATAGGGGCGGCCGGCGGTGGTGTGCTCGGTGGTGCGGCGGGCGCCATTTTCGGCGCCACCGGCGACGACGAGTACGCCGATGACGAGACCTCCAGGCACTATCGGGAGGCAGTCACCGCGGGCCGCCCCATGGTGGCGGTGAAAACCAGCGACACGGAAGTCACAGAGGTGTCGGAGATCCTCCGCGCGGCGGGCGCCGAGAGGGTTGACGTATACGGAGAAGAGGGCTGGTTCGAATAGAGCCGACCCGCCCTCTCCGCCAACCATGAGAATGGTCCGGTTCGTGCCGTTCAGCCCGTGTCAGCGGGCGGCGGCACGACCTGACCTCATCGACGGATAAGGCCACTCGACCTCGGGCTGGGCACCTCAGGAGTGAAATTCCGGTAGCACCTGCTCCCCGAAGACACGGATGAACTCAGACTGCTCCTGGCCGACGTGGTGGAGATAGATTCGGTCGAACCCGAGCTCGGCGTATTCGGTCAGCCATGAGATGTGCTGGTCCACATCGGGCGACACCAGAACCGCTTCACGGACGTCTTCCAGACGCACGAACCGGGCGGCTTCATCGAACTGAAGCGGGACCTCCAGGTTCCAGGCGAGGTCAGAACCAAACACGTTCGTCTTCCACTGCTCGTGTGCGACCGCCAAGGCATTCTCCTCGGTCTCTGCCCAGGAGAGATGCACCTGGAGGTAGGCGGGCTTGTCCCCACCTTCCTCCCGGAATGCCCCCACCACTCTCTCGAGGGTCTCGATGGGTTGACTGACGGTTATCAGGCCATCTGCCCATTCACCGACCGTCCGAGCAGTCCCCTCGCTAACGGCGGCGCCGATCAGCGGGGGCGGTTCCTCCGGCAGACTCCACACCCGCGCCCGGTCCACCCTCACGTGGCCATCGACGCTGACCTCCTCCCCGGCGTGGAGACGTCGGATGACATCGACCGCCTCGAGCAGCCGGGCGTCCCGTGCTTCCTTCGGAGGCCAGGGCTCTCCGGTGACATGCTCGTTCAGGGCCTCGCCTGATCCCAGCGCCGCCCAGAATCGACCTGGGAACATCTCGGCGAGAGTGGCGATCGCCTGCGCCACCACAGCGGGGTGATAGCGCTGCACCGGCGCCGTCACCACTCCGAACGACAGGGAGGTGGCTTCGAGCGCAGCTCCCAGCCACGACCAGGAATGCCCCGAGTGGCCCTGGGCCTCCCCCCACGGGGCGAGATGGTCGGAGCACATCGCCGCCGCGAAGCCCGCCGCCTCGGCGTCACGCACCGCCTTCAGCAGCGCCCCGGGTGGGAGCTGCTCGTGAGACGCGTGGAATCCGATCAGAGGCATGGCTCGATGACACTCACAAGAACCAGTGCTCGGAGCCGACGCGGATCCAGCGATAGCCGTTGGCCGGGATGGTGAAGGCCCTCGCGGCAGCATGGCATGAGGAGTCGCTCCACACATCGAGGGTGTCCTCGTCTGCGATCTCGTCGCCGATGTCGACTTCGATCTGCTGGTCGGCGAAGTTGTGAAGGGTGAGCAGCTGCCGGCCGCCCCATTCGAAGCGAAGGGCGAGGACTTCCGGTGCCCCGACGTCAACGAGCTGATAGTCGCCCAAGCCGATCTCGGGAAGGGCGCGCCGCCGTCTGATGAGGCGTCTCATCCAGGTGAGGGTCGACTCGGGGTCATCCATCTGATCGCTCACGTTGACGTTCGCGGCCGAGTACCGACCCGTGGGCAACGGTCGCCTGAGATCCTCGGGTGGTGCCGCGGAGAATCCGCCGTTGGGCCCTGACGACCATTGCATCGGTGACCTCACCGCCTTGCGACCTGGTATGTCGAGGTTCTCTCCCATGCCGATCTCCTCTCCGTAGAAGAGCACAGGTGTCCCCGGTAGGGAGAAGAGGACGCTGTATGCGAGTCGCAATCGAGCCTGCGAACCCTCGAGCATCGGAGGTAGTCGGCGCCTGATGCCCCGGCCGAAGAGCCGCATCCCCTCGTCCGGTCCCAGAGCCTCGAACACTTCCTGTCGCTCCGCCTCAGTGAGTTGGTCGAGGGTGAGCTCGTCGTGATTGGTGAGGAAGTTCGCCCACTGGCAGTTCTCGGGGATGTCGGGGAGATTGGCGATTGCCTTGCGGACTGGATCTGCGTGTCGTCTCACCAGTGCCAGGTGGAGATACTGGTTGACGTGGAAATTGAACAACATCTGCAGTTCGTCTCCGTCTCCGAAGAACTCCACCGCATCACCAGGCGGGAGGTTGACCTCTCCCAACAAGATCGCGTCCCCAAGACGCCGGCTGAGCACACCGGCGAGATCTTCGAGGAAGCCGTGCGGCGTGATCTCCAGCGCAGCCTCGATACCGCCCAACTCGATGAGGAAGGGAACGGCATCGACGCGGAAGCCCGAAAGGCCGAGTTCGACCCAGAACGAGAGGATCTCTTTCATCTCCTCTCTCACATCGAGGCTGTTGGGGTTGAGGTCGGGCTGATGGTGATAGAAGTGGTGCAGGTAGTAGCGCTTGGCTTTACGGTCGTAGGTCCAGTTCTCCAGCTGCTTCCCCGGGAATACGAGCTCGGTGTCCCAATCATCGGGCCGCTCGTCCTGCCAGACGTAGTAGTCGTGATACTCGGATCGAGGGCCCTGGCGTGCCTTCTGAAACCAGGGGTGGTCCCGGGAGGTGTGGTTGATCACCAGGTCCGCTATCACCCGGATCCCGTGGTGCCGTGCCGCGCGCAAGAAGGAGTCGACCGAGCCCAGATCACCCAGTCTGGGGTCCACCCCGTAGTAGTCGGTGACGTCGTAGCCGTCGTCGAGATTCGCCGTCGGGTAGAACGGCATCAGCCATAGGCAGTCAATCCCCAGGTCTGCGAGGTAGTCGAGCCGGTGGAGCAGACCCCCGAAGTCGCCGACCCCATCGCCATCGGAGTCGAGATATGTCTCCACGTCGAGGCAGTAGCCGACCACGTTCTTCCACCAGCGCTCGTAACGATGACGCTCAGCCGAGCGGACCTGGGCTTGTTCCCAATTTGGCGACACATTTCCTCCAGCGCCCGCTGCGTGCGGGGAAGCTTCCTCACGAGACCCGTCGACCTACTCCCTTCATGATGAGTCCCCGATCAGTTTTCGGGGACTCATCATTTGATTCGGATGAGGAGGCTCGACCTCCCGGTCCTCGATGGCCGGGCCGAGCTAGGCGGTCCGTCCCTTCATCGACCTGTATATGAGGAGTGCGATCACGGCTCCGATCACTGAGCCGATGATGCCGGCCGCGTTGACGTCGATATTCCCCTCGAATATGAGCGCTCCCAGAGTGCCTCCGACCAGAGAGCCGACCAGCCCCAGAACCAGTGTCCCCCCGACCCCCATCGGGTCGCTCCCCGGGACCAGCAGCCGGGCCAGAAACCCGGCGATGAGCCCCACCAGCAGCCATACGAGAATACCCATCAACATTCCTTTCCTATTTGAACGGAATTCCTGTCTACCCGGTCTTTCCGTCTCTGAAACGTCGGATCGCGCCGTGCGTGGAAAGCACCGGTGCGTGGGGCTGCGTGGTCCTGGGCCGAGCAGCGAGGTACCCCCCTTCCGCATTACTGTCGATTGGCGCTCGGGCGGACTTCGACGAGTAAATCTGGCTCCTACCGGGTAAGTGGGACGAGGTCTCGATCGAGCCCTCAGTCGAGACGAACAAGTTCGCACACCTGAGGAGCAGAGGAGGCACAAGATGACGGCAAATGAATCGGACCGCATTGGCGGCGCGGAAGTAGATATGCGAGGGATCAGAGAGCGCTTCGGCGGGGCCGACCTTCTCGCAGGCATCCTCGGCATGTTCGCCGCCCTGGGCACGCTCGTGTTTCTGGGCGCTCTGCTGGCGGCGGGCAACGCAGGGATCGGCTACCAGTTGAACCAGATCGACTTCGACGGCAACCTGCAGGACGTAGAAGTCGTCGCGGCCATCGTCGCCATCGTCGTGGTGCTCGCCTCGTTCTTCGTCGGCGGGTTGACCGCCGGGCGGGTCGCCCGATACGACGGTGGCATCAACGGACTGGGAGTCGCCTTGTGGTTCATCCTGCTGGTGGCCGTCTTCGGAGCCCTCGGGGTCTGGGTGGGTCAGGAGTACAACGCCTTTGCCGGCGTCGACCTCCCCAACTGGTTCGGTCAGCTCGGAGCGGATGAGGTCACCCTCAAGTCCATCGCCGGTGCACTCGCGGGGATCGTGGCCGCACTACTAGGTGGATACCTCGGCGGCGTGGTCGGCGATGACTTCCACCAGAAGGCGGACGCGGCCTTGGTGGCAGAGGCGACCAACGAGGTTTGATCCCCGGTTCGTGACGTTCGCAACGTAACCGTATAGATAAGAAGAGGAGGCACTCGATGTATATAGGAATCGGCACACTCATCCTGATCATTCTGATTCTGATCTTGATCTTCTGAGGCTCGACCAGAGCGAACAACAAGGCGGAGCCCGTTCGGGCTCCGCCTTGTGCTGTGGTCGCTGCGCTGGTCAGTCGTTGTCGAACTGGTCCCTGAGGTCGCGGACACGGTCATGGGCCCGTCTCACCTCGTCGGCCTGCCTGGCGATGAGCTCTCTGAGCTGGCCGGATAGGCCGTCCTCTTGGAGAGCGTCGTCGTACTCGCCGACCGCGTGATCTTCCCCGGTCTCTGCAGCGGCCAGGATCGCGTGCGCGTCGTCTCCGGTCAGTGCCGCCTTCAAGTCCATCCAACCTCGATGCAGAGCGCCGGCCGCCGAACCCTCCTCGTCGAGCTCTGCCCCGGCTGACCTTGCCATCTCTCGGAGCTCATTCGAGAAGCGGGCCCGTTGATCCGAGAATTCCATCATCTGCTCGGCCAGCTGGGTATGCCCGCCTTCGCGCAGTTTTTCCGCGGCGTCACTGAACCCTTTCCTCCCGTCTTCCAGGGTCTCAACCAGGTCCTCTATCACGTTGATATCGAATTCCGCCATTGCAAGCCTCCTTGCTGTCGTGTGTGTCTCCTTCTACCCCGACCCTGGCTTCGACAAACTGGTCGCCGGCGTTTCCACCCGGCCAGATTGGGGTAGATGCCCCCGGGTCTTCTCTGCTGAACACGACCCTCGAGGAGCGAGCATGCCCGAGCACGAGTCGCCATGGCTGACCGGCTTGGCGCCGCCTTCGTGGCCAACCTTGGAGAGGGATCTCGAAGTAGATTTCGTGGTGGTCGGCGCCGGGATCACCGGGCTCACCGTCGCCTCCCGCCTCCACGCAGGTGGATCTAGCGTCGCGCTTCTCGAAGCGGACCGTGTCGGCCGCGGCACAACCGGACACACCACCGGCAAGATCACCTCACAGCATGGGCTCATATATCGCAGCCTGATCGAGGATCACGGCAAGGAACGGGCGAAGGCGTATGCCCAGGCGAACCAGCAGGCAATCGAAGAGATCGCGGACATCGTCGCCAGGCTGGGGGTCGACTGCTCGTTCGAGCGTGTTCCCGCATACGTCTATACCCGGGATCCCCGGCGACGCGGCGATCTCGAAGCAGAGCAGTCGGCAGCCGAGGATCTGGGACTGCCCGCCAACCTGACCACGGACATCGACCTCCCTTACCCCATCGAGCTGGCACTTCGATTCGATCACCAGGCGATATTCGACGTCGGGCCCTACATCCTGGCCCTCGCCCAGGACCTGAGCTCCGGCACAGGTCTCATCTTCGAGAACAGCCGCGCCGTGCGCATCGCCGAGACAAGAGACCAGGTAACTGTTCACACGACTTCGGGCAAGGTCACGGCGAGCCATGCTGTCATCGCGACGCTCATCCCATTCATGGATCGCAGTGGGTTGTTCGCCAGGATGAAGCCCGGCCGTGCATATGGAGTGGCAGCCCGGTTGAACAGCGATCAGATCACCGGCATGCACATCAACATAGACAGTCCGATCCGCTCGACCAGGCGGTGGACGACGGACGACGGTCCAGGCGTTGTGGTGGTCGGAGAGGGCCACTCCGTGGGTCATCGCAAGGCAGAGCCGGCACGTTGGGACGAGCTCGAGGAGTGGACCCGTCGAAATTTCGACGTGGAATCATTCGAGTATCGGTGGTCGGCGCAGGATTTCGAGTCAGTCGACCTGATCCCGTACGTGGGGCGTGCTCCTCTGATGAGGCGAACCTATGTGGCGACCGGATTTCGCAAATGGGGCCTGACCAACGCAACCGCCGCCGCACACATGATCGCCGACCTCCTGGAGGGTCGTCACAACAACTCGGTTGCTGCTTTCGACGCCACCCGGCTCGGGAGCGTCCGGTCAATCGCCCGGATGTCTTTGCTGAACCTCCAGGTAGCCAATCGTTTCGTCAAAGGTCGGCTTGGACGATTCTTTGCACCGTCCGCCGACGAGCTCGATCTCGGTGAGGGAGGACTGGTCCGTGCCAATGGCACCACGGTGGCCGCGTACCGCGACCCGTACGGCGATCTCCACGGCCTGTCACCGACCTGTACTCACCTGGGGTGCACGGTCAGATGGAACCAGGCGGAGACGTCATGGGACTGTCCCTGCCACGGATCGCGGTTCGCCATCGACGGACAGATCCTCAACGGGCCCGCCACCAAACCACTAGAAAGAATCGTGATCGGAACGGGCGAGACCTGATCGTCAGGACCGACCGCGCCTGCCTCATGACATTCATGAGCATTCAGGGTGCTGCCGACCGTCCATTCCCGATTTCCAGGTGGAGAGCCGCCATCCCAGCGATTACGATTTTCCTCCGGTCGGGCTGGGCCGACTGATCGAATGGAGTGAGAGTGTCGTTTTTCGACGCAAGGATCCACCTGCCCGGCCAGACCCGGCTGCCCGTAACCGTCGTCGTCGACATCTCCGACGACCGGATCAAGTTCATGAAGGACGAGAAACCGTTGGGTGACTGGTCCCTCGACGAAGTCGAGTTCGACATCAGAGCGGGCGCCATCTACCTCAAGGTCGACCAGGAGGAGATCGCTCTCAGCGTGGCCGACCCCGAGGGGTTCGCCGGCGCCATGAGAACCAGAGTCCACCCGGCCGCCAGCACCGCGTCGCCTCTGAACAATTCCACGCCGACACCTGCGGTGACCGAGCCCACATCTCAGGGCAAAGACCTGGCGAACCGTCTGCGCAGCATCGACCCCGAGACGCAGTTCGCGGAGGTCAGGCATCGTATCGACGAGCTGGCCAGGGACCTGGCCGACGAATCGGTGTCTCCCCCAGAGATCTTCGGGCGATGGTTGCGTCTCCTCAAAGAGATCAATGTTCGACATGGCCAGGGAGCCATGCCCACGCCCCTCTTCTACCGGCTGAACACAAAGCTCCTCGACCTGATACCCGCACCGAGGAGAGACCCGGGCGCGGGCCCAAACCTGCAGACGGCGGGTCCGGGACCGCGAATCTGAGCGCACCACCCGAGACGCTCCTGCCCGCGCCGCCCTCATCGCTCTCAGGCGATCGCGGTTCGCTCTGCCTGGCATACTCGGAGAGCGTTCATGAACCCCGAAACCCATTACGCGAAGACACTCGACGACGTTCACGTTGCCTATCAGGTCTTCGGCGAAGGCGTCGACGTGGTGTTCGTGCCCGGATTCGTCTCCCACATCGACAACTACTGGGACGAGCCCAACCTGGCCAGGATGCTGCGCCAGATCGGGCAGTTTGCCCGGGTGGTGATGTTCGACAAACGAGGTACGGGGCTCTCCTCCCGGGTCTCCCGGCTCCCGTCGATGGACGAGCGTATGGACGACGTGCGGGCTGTCATGGACGCCGAGAACCTCGACGTGGCGACGATTCTCGGCATCTCTGAAGGAGGCTCGTTGGCCACTCTGTTCGCCGCCCACCACCCGGAGCGATGCAACGCCCTCATCCTCTACGGGACTTTCGCCAAGTTCACATCCTGGTTCCGCGACCGGCAAGCGCTGGACGTGTTCTTCGAGTACGTGGCCGGCTTTTGGGGTTCGGGCCAGAGCCTCCCCTTTTTCGCCCCATCGGCAGCCGAGGACGAGGCGATGCGAAGCTGGTGGGGCAAGTTCGAACGCCTCGGCGGCGACCCCAAAGCCGTGGTCGAGCTGATGGAGATGAATAGCGAGATCGACATCACCGACATCCTCGACACGGTGCAGACACCAACTCTGGTGATCCACCGCGAACATGACGTGATGGTCGACTACGAAGGGGGACGCCAGCTGGCAGAGGGCATCCCCGATGCCCGGATGGTGACACTCCCCGGGCACGATCATCTGGCGTGGGTGGGTGATTGGAAGGCGATCGTCGAGGAGGTAGAAGAGTTCCTCACCGGGTCGAGGACACCGCCCAGCGGCGAGCGGACACTCGCCACCGTCCTCTTCACCGACATCGTCGACTCCACCGGCACCGCCCACCGCATGGGTGACACCAGGTGGCGTGACGTGCTCGACGCCCACAACGCTGCGGTTCGTTCGTCGCTGGCTCGTTTCCGCGGCCGCGAGATCAAGACACTGGGCGATGGCTTCCTGGCGACCTTCGACGGCCCAGCGCGTGCCATCCAATGCGCTCTGGAGATCAAGGAAGCCGCCCGGGAACTCGGCATCCGGGTTCGGGCCGGCATCCACACCGGAGAGGTGCAGTTCATGAACGGAGACGTGGGAGGGATCGCCGTTCACATCGCATCCCGAGTGATCGGTGTCGCGCCCGGGGACGAAGTGCTGGTTTCGAGGACGGTCAGAGACCTCGTCGCCGGATCGGGCATCGCCTTCGAGACGGCCGGGGTCCACACCCTGAAGGGCGTGCCCGAGGAGTGGGAGCTCTACCGGGCGTTGGCTTGAGGGTTGGGGGTCGCACCGGGCAAGAGGGGGCGAGGGCCTCTCGGCGTCGCCGGGTCTCCGTGATGTCTGGGATTCGCGTGCCCGGGCTCAGTAGAGGAACATCGGCTTGCCCAGCACGTGTCTCAGCAGGGGCCGATAGGAGTCGGAGTCATACAGCTCGTCCACGTCGACGCGCTTGACCCCCTCACTGGTGACGGAGATGGGCACGTGGGTGTAGGTGCCGGAGCGCAACGCCACCATCCGCCCCTGCGCCCCCTCCATGGCGAGGTCCGCTGCGGTGACGGCGTAGTTGGAGGCCACCATCAGGTCGAGTGAGTCGGGGGCGCCGGACCTCATCAGATAGGCCACCTGCTGGTAGAGGGTGTCTCGACCGAGTCTCTGGCTCAGGGCTTCGGCGACCTGGGCTCCGATGCCTCCGAGCTTGCGATGGCCGAAGGCGTCGGCATCTCCGGTGAGCACCATCTCCCCGCCCTTTGGCGTCGCACCCTCGGATACGGTGACGATGGCGTAGTGGGAAGGGTTGGCATCCTGGTCGGCAGTCAGCAGTGAGCCCAGCGTGTCGATGTCGAAGGGCACCTCCGAGATGACCGATCGGTCGACACCGGCGAGGTAGGCGGTGATCAGTGAGGTCTCGCCGCTGTAACGGCCGAAGAGCTCGACCACCGCGATTCGCTCGTGCGACCCGGCGGCGGTTCGGAGTTGGTGGATCATGTCGACCCCGCGTGTGACGGCGGTCGAGAACCCGATGCAATAGTCGGTCCCGTGGACGTCGTTGTCCATCGTCTTGGGGATGGCGATGACGGGGACACCCTCTTGGTGGAGCCGGAGGGCATATGAAAGCGTGTCGTCGCCCCCGATGGGGATGAGGGTGTCGATTCCATTGGCTTCGAGCACCCGGAGAACGTGCCCGGTGAGATCGTGGGGGCCTTCCCCGGTGACCGTCCCGGAGAGGAAGTCGGGCAACTCCGACGCCCTGACCCGCCCGGGGTTGGTGCGCGAGGTGTGGAGGAAGGTTCCTCCGGTGCGGTCGATCGTGCGGACGTATGGAGGAGTGAGAGGAATCAGGTCGTCGGAGCTCGCTTCGCCGCTTTCCGGGTTCACCGCCACCAATCCGCCCCAGCCCCGTCTGATCCCGACCACGTCATGGCCCTTGCTGCTGAGACGATTGACCACCGCCTTGATACATGCGTTGAGACCGGGCACGTCGCCGCCGCCGGTCAGGATTCCTACTCTCATGGCCAGGGGAACTTACCGCCGCTCCGGTCCTGCGGAAAACGAGCACCCAGGATTGACTCGCTTCGGGGGTGACCCGCCCATGTCGACGCGCTCATAGCTCTGTCCCTCATGAGTCCGCGCTCTTCTGGCACCTGTCATACCGCCCAGATGCCCTTGGACGCCACGGCTGGTCGAATGGAGTCGCCGAGGGACCTCGGTAGGCGAGTGGGCGTGCCGACCTCTGCCATCACTCATTCGGTTCACTCTCGACGCGAGAGAAGCCCGTACCCCGTGGAGCTTGAAGTCAACCGAGGTAACGATCATGCAGCCGGGGGAAGCGCCGGCTCTGGCTGGCCTGAGGGGTCGGAGGTGGGTCAGAGGTGAAGGGCGAGTAGGACGACCGCCAATAGCGCCATCGCCCACGACAACAACTTGAGTGGTCGCTCCCAGGTGTCGAGCAGCCGGTCCTGGCTCCAATGCTCGCGGTGTGTACCGAGGTCGAACGAGGCCTCCGCCTGGTCGGTGTGGCGCCGTACGAAACGCGCCGGGGTGCTGAGGAAGCGCTGGGTCATACTGATGAGAGTGGCGACCCCAGCCAGAGCCACCGCAGGCGCCGACAGTTGCTGGGTCTGGGCCCAATAACCCACGAGTACGGGGAATCCACCCCAGGAGAGTCCGAATCCCAAGTTGGTGTGCAACCACCCCGGGACCTCTACGGCGTATCCGACGGCGAGCAGCACCCCTGCCGCCCCCCATACCGCCACCCATGGCGAGATCAGCAACGCACCCGCCACCGCCAGAGCGGCGCCAACCGACATCCCAACCACTGCCAACGTAACCAGGATGCCCCGGCTCAATGTGGTTCCCAGCGGACGGTCGTGGAGCTCATCCAGGGCATGGGCACCGATCCCCATCCCGAAGAAAAAGGCGAGCACCGTGCCCCCCAGATAGGTCCAGTCGAGCTGAGGAGCGATCGCCGCCCCCATCGCCACATAGCTGAGATGCCATAGCGTGTACGGGGGATGGAGCAGAGCGAGCAAGTCCGAGCCCGGGCTTCCGGTGCGGGCGTAATAGGCCGGTTGGTTCACGGCTTACGCGCCCACATCACCAAGCCGCCACCCAGTGAAAGTCGACGGACGGTGACGTCGACCAGCCCTCCCTCCTCCCAACGATCGGCGAGATCGGGATGCTCGTCATGGAACCGCTCGATGGATGGTCCGAGGAACCGGCCCACCGAATGCCACCCGGACCCGATCACGGCACCGGCCATCGGGAGGACCGCCCTCGTGTACAGACGCCAAGGCAACCCGACCATCCCCCGGGGGCGCCCGAACTCCACCATGCCGACCCGCCCACCCGGTCGCAAAACCCGGCTCATCTCGCGCAAGGTGGCGACCGGGTCTTCGACATAACGCAGGAGATATCCGAAGGTGACCGCGTCGAAGGTCTCTTGCGAGAGGGGTAGATGATCGGCGACTGCTCTCACCCGATGTCGTCCCGAGTGGTGGGTGAGCATCTCTTGGCTGAGGTCGATCGCCACTACCCGATATCCCTGGGCTTCGAGTAAACGGCTGATCGAGCCGGTTCCAGCCGCGACATCGAGGACCAGGCTGCCGGGCGCGAGTTGCATCCCAGCAACCATCAGCCGTCGCCAACGCCCATCCTGGCCCAAGCTCAAGATGCCGGCCCAACGCTGATAG
>CAZYCX010000044.1:0-21539 GCA_964645875.1 uncultured Acidimicrobiaceae bacterium | reverse complement strand
GTGGCCCAGGTGGAATTCTTCGTGGATGATGTCTCGGTCGGGATCGACAGCACCCCATCAGACGGCTGGTCGGTCGACTGGGACACCACAACGGTCGGCGACGGCGCACACAGCATTGCCGCAACCGCCACCGACGGGGCGGGGAAGACCGGCTCCGACTCGGTCTCGGTGACCGTAGCCAACGTCGACGGCCCGCCCACCGTGACCATCACCGAACCGGGTGACGGTGACTACGTGTCGGGCTCGATCACAATCGTCGCAGCGGCGTCCGACGACGACGGGGTCACTCAGGTGGAATTCTCCTACCAGGCCGACGGCGGCTCCTTCGTCATCGGGATCGACAGCGACGGCTCCGACGGCTGGTCTGTCGTCTGGGACACGACCAGCGTCTTTGACGGTGACTACACGATCACCGCCACCGCCACCGACACCACGAGTCAGACCGCCACCGACTCGGTCTCCGTGACCGTCGACAACACCGCTCCGGTGATCGACAACATCGCCGTCGGCAATCTGACCAGCTCGTCGGCCGACATCAGCTGGGGCACCAACGAGGCGGCCGACTCCTTGGTCGAATACGGCACCACCTCGGGTAGCTACACCGACTCTGCATCGGATGCCAGTCTGGTGCTCAATCACCAGGTGGGGCTCACCGGCCTGGAGTCAGGTACCACGTATTACTACCGGGTCAGCTCCACCGACGCCGCCGGCAACACCAGCGTCTCGGCCGAGCAAGTGTTCACCACCGAGGCCACCACCGGAGACCCCAACGCCATGTACGTATGGGACATAGCTCCCAGCACCTCGAGGAGCGGGCCGTGGACCAACATCGACTCCACGGTGAGCATCCTCCGTGACGCAGACGCCGATGGGGCGGAGAGCGGCGACGAGCCAGTCTCGGGCGCCCAGGTCACCTACCGCTTGGAGCGGGACTCCGGTTGTGACGGGACCTATGAGAGTGTCTTCGACTTCCGCACCGACAAGACCAAGGGCAACGGGACGGTCACCTTCAATCTGAAGACCCAGGCACCCGACGGTTGCTGGAGGGGAACCGTCATCGATCTCAGCCACTCGAGTCACACCTGGGACCCAAGCCTGGATGTCACCAATCCCCAAACCTGGAAAGTCCAAGGAGGCGTCATAGCCTCTTCAGCAGTCATCATCGACTGAGTCGAGGTGACCATCGGCTCCGTCATCGTGGCGGGGTTCATGACCCTCCTGCCAGACGCTCATGTCGGGTTCTTGGCCACCCAGCCCGACCACGACGTAGACCCATCCCGGTCGCAGGGCCCGTTCCAGGTCGGTCCCGGACATCCGCGCAGGCCCGGATGGATGGGAATGGAAGGCACCCCGCAGCTCCCAGCCCTGTGACTCGGCATCCATGACCGCGTCGTAATGCTCCCGGGGAGGGATCGTGTACGACGACGGCGAGGCATCGTCGTTCCCGGTCGGATAGACCCTCATCACCTGATCGCCGTCGAGGGCCAGCAATCCACAGCCCTCATTGGGGAGGGCGGCGACGCAGTGATCGACGATCTGACGTCGCAAATCCTCCGGGAGCACGACCGGTGCGGTCAATGGGCGTGGGCGGGGTCGATGGTCGTCGGGTCGATCTGGTACCGCTCCATGGCATCGGACACGGCCTCCGACTTCATCCGACCAGTCCGCACCAGCCCCGAGATGGCAGCAACCACCACGTGCCCGGTATCGGTCTCGAAGAACCTGCGCAGGGCGGACCGGCTGTCGGAGCGCCCGTAGCCGTCGGTGCCGAGGACGATGAAGTCCCGAGGCATCCACTTGGCCACCTGGTCGGGGACCATCATCATGAAGTCGGTCACCGCCACGGTCGGGCCCTCCGATCCCGACAACAGCTCGGTCACCAGGGGCACGCGGGCTTCTTCCTCGGGATGGAGCCGGTTCCATCGCTCCACCCCCAGGGCCTCTTCCCGCAACTTCTTGTAGGAGGTGGCGGACCACAGCTCGGCGCCGACGCCGTAGTGCTCGGCCAACTCCTGCTGGGCTTCCCGGGCCGCCAGATTGGCGGTTCCCGAGAAGAGGATGGAGATGTCCTGGTCGGTGCCCTCAGGTGCATCGGACCACCTGTAGAGACCGTCGATGATCCCCTGCTCGACACCGTCGGGGCGAGCCGGCTGGGCGTAGTTCTCGTTATACAGGGTCAGGTAGTAGAAGACATCGTCGGGGTCTTCTCCGTACATCCGGTGGACGCCGTGCTGGATGATGGTTCCCACCTCGTAGGCGAATGCGGGGTCGTAGGCCTGACAGACCGGGACGGTGGAGGCCAGGATCAGGCTGTGCCCATCCTGATGCTGGAGACCCTCTCCGGCCAGCGTGGTCCGGCCCGCGGTGGCGCCGAGGAGGAACCCCCGGACTCTGGCGTCGGAAGCCTGCCAGATGAGATCGCCGACTCGTTGGAAGCCGAACATCGAGTAGAAGATGAAGAAGGGGACCATCGGGATGCCGCGGGTGGAGTAGGAGGTCCCGGCGGCAGTCCAGGACGACACCGAGCCCGCCTCGGTGATGCCCTCTTCGAGGATCTGACCGTCCTGTGCCTCCGAGTAGGAGAGGATCATCGAGGCGTCGACCGGCTCGTAGAGCTGGCCCTTCGGTGCGTATATCTTCAGCTCCCGGAAGAGCGAGTCCATCCCGAAGGTCCGGGCCTCGTCGGGGACGATCGGCACCACATAGGGGCCGAAGCCTTCTGCCCGAGCAAGCGATCTCAGGAGACGGGTGAACGCGGACGTGGTCGACGCCTCCACCTTGCCCGATCCGGCCATCACCTCGGCGTAGGCGTCGTCACCGGGGAGGGGGAGCGAGGTGTCCTTGACCACGCGCTTGGGGATGGGCCCGCCTAGTTTCTCTCGACGCGCCATCAGGTACTCGTGCTCGGGGGTGCCCGGTCCGGGCCGGTAATACTGAGGCTCGGCGTCGCCCTGGAGTGACTCCTCGGCGATCTCCTCGTGGAGATGCAACGTGTCCCGCAGCGCCAGTAGCTGCTTGTTGGTCAGCTCCTTGATCTGATGGGTGGCGTTGCGACCCTCGACATCGGGGCCCAGCGTCCATCCCTTGATCGTCTTGGCAAGGATCACGGTGGGCTTGCCATTGTCCAGCTCGGTAGCCACCTTGTAGGCGGCGTAGATCTTGCGGAAGTCGAGCCCACCTCGACGCAGGTTCCAGATCTCCTCGTCGGTCATGTCGGCGACCAGCTCTTTCGTCCTTGGGTCCTTGCCGAAGAAGTGATCCCGCACGTAAGCGCCGTCCTCGGCCTTGTACCGCTGGTACTCGCCGTCGACGGTGTTGTTCATGACGCTGATGAGTGCGCCTTCGTTGTCCTTGGCCAGGAGCTCGTCCCAGCCGCTACCCCAGATGACCTTGATCACGTTCCACCCGGCTCCGCGGAACACCGCTTCGAGCTCGGTGATGATCTGGCCGTTGCCCCGCACCGGCCCGTCCAGACGCTGCAGGTTGCAGTTGATGACCCAGGTGAGGTTGTCGAGGTCCTCCCGGGCGGCGAGGGAGATCGACCCCAGCGTCTCCGGCTCGTCTACCTCACCGTCGCCGATGAAACACCAGACCCGCGAGTTGGAGGTGTCGTCGAGCCCGCGATGCTGCAGGTACCGGTTGAACCGGGCGTGGTAGATCGAGTTGATCGGGCCCAATCCCATCGAGACGGTGGGGAACTCCCAGAAGTCGGGCATGAGGCGGGGATGGGGGTATGAGGAGAGGCCGTCGCCACCGATCTCGAAGCGGAAGTTGTCGAGGTGCTTCTCGTCGAACCGGCCCTCGAGATATGCCCGGGCATAGGTGCCGGGCGCGGCGTGGCCCTGGATGTAGATGTAGTCACCGCCCCCGGGGGCTTCCTTGCCCTTGAAAAAGTGGTTGAACCCGATCTCGTAGAGAGTGGCCGAGGAGGCGAACGTGGAGAGATGGCCACCGATGCCCTTCTCACGGTGGTTCGCCTTGACCACCATCACTGCCGCGTTCCATCGGATGAACCTGCGGATGCGGCGCTCGATGTGCTCGTCACCGGGGAACTCCGGCTGCTCCTCGAGCGGGATGGTGTTCACGTAGGGAGTGGTGACCGCACCGGGAACCCCGAGTCGCTGCTCGTGGGCCCGCTCGACCAGCTTGGCGAGCAGGTATCTGGCCCGTGCCGGACCGTGCTCGGCGGCTACGGCGTCGAGAGACTCGATCCACTCCTGGGTCTCGACGGGATCGCTGTCGAACAGTTGGTGGAGATACTCATCACCGATGGTGTCTCCGAGGTCGGAAGGCATGTCCCCAGGTTAGTTAGGCCCCGAATTCGGGGTTCACGTGCTGTTCCAGCCAGGGTTCGATGACCGCGAGGGTGCGGATCGGGGCGTCGATCTGGGGCGTGTGGCCGGTGTCTTCCATCTGGACCAGGGTCCAGTCCGCCCGCAGCGAGCACAGCCACTCGACCGATCTGGGAGACACGATCGGGTCGGCGACCCCTTGGACGACCAGCGTCGGTGCCTCGATGTCGCGGATCATCGAGACGAATCGGGAGCGTTTGACGAAAATCCTCCTTATCGACTGGGCAGTCTTGGGCATCGCGTGCACAGACCACGGGAAAGAGCGACGTCGCTCCGCCTGATCGACGAGTGCCTCCACCATCTCCAGCGGCACTCTTCCCGGCTTGTGCGTTATGCGCTCCAGCCATTCGTTGACCAGGTCGCGCGAGCTCATCGACGTGATCAGGCGCCTCGCATAGATGGGCCCGATGCCCGGAGTCGAGCCGATCAGTGCTCGCCTGGCCACCGGCCAGGTGATGTTCGGGTCGGGGAGTCTCGGACGGGTCGCCGGAGCGATCAGGACGAGAGCGGTGACCAGCTCGGGTTGGCCGGCTGCCACCATCTCGGAGATCAGGCCGCCCATGGAGTTGCCGATCAGGACCGCCGGCGGGCCGAAGTGCTCGATGGCATCGACCACGGCTCGGGCGTGAGTCTCCAGCGACCAGTCCGGCCCCGGGGGGGAGAGGCCGAATCCCGGCAGGTCGATGGCAGCCACATGGCCGTGTTTGGCCAGACGGGGCCCGATGGCGTCCCAGTTGACGATCGAACCGCCGAGACCGTGCACCAGGAGGATCGTGTTGCCGGCGCCCCCGTAGCTCTTCCAGTGCACAGGGCCCTGGGGCAGTTCGAGGTACTCCGACATGACCCGCGGAGGCTATCGACGGGTCGCCCGTATGCTGACCGGATATGAGGGTCTTGCTGATCTCGACCTACGAGCTGGGTCGTCAGCCGGTGCATCTCGCCTCACCGGCGGCGGCGTTGCGCCGAGCCGGCCACGAGGTGCGGACCGTCGATGTCGCAGTCGACGAGTTGGAGGAGGGAGATATTTCGTGGGCGGACCGGGTGGCGATCTCGGTGCCGATGCACACCGCCACCCGTCTCGCCGATGACCTGGTGACGATGCTGGCGGAGTCACGTCCCCACCTCCCGCTGGCCCTGTACGGGCTCTATGCAGGCGTCGGGAGCACCGACGTGGACGCCCGTCTCGAGGGTGAGTACGAGCCCGCCCTGCTCCAGTGGGTCGCCGGAGAGATGTCCGGGAAGAGCCGTCATCTGGGGAGATCCGATTTGACCACGCCCGCTCGAGAGGGACTGCCCCCGCTGGACCGTTATGCCCGGCTCGAGCACGCCGGGAAGTCCCTTCTCGCCGGAGCCGTGGAAGCTTCTCACGGGTGCCGGCATCGCTGCCGCCACTGCCCCATCCCCTCCGTGTACGACGGCCGGATCAGGGCTGTGCCCCGGGCCGAAGTGCTCACCGACATCGCCAACCTGGTCGAGGCGGGAGCCCGGCACGTCACCTTCGGCGACGCCGACTTCCTCAACGCTCCCGCCCACTCGTTGGCGATCCTCGAGGCGGCCCACGAGGCCCACCCCGAGGTCACCTTCGATGCCACCATCAAAGTGGAGCACATCCTCCAGCACGAAGATCTCTGGCCTCGCCTCGCCGAGCTCAACGTGCTCTTCGTCGTCTCCGCTTTCGAGAGCGTCGACGACCCAACCCTCGAGATCCTCGACAAAGGCCACACCGTGTCCGACATGGCGAGGGCGGTAGCGCTCACCCGCGACGCCGGCATCCACATCCGACCCACCTGGCTCCCCTTCATGCCGTGGACCACGCCCGGAGACGTCGCCGATATCTTCGAGTTCATCGACACCCATCACCTCAACGGGGTCACCGACCCGGTCCAGATGGCGATACGGCTTCTCGTGCCACAAGGTTCCCTCCTGGAGGACCACCCCGCACTGACCCCTCACCTCGACTTCTACGACGACGAGGCCCTCACCTGGAGGTGGAAGTTCGCCGACCCCGAGACGGCGGTGCTCCACAAGGAGCTCGAGATGATCGCCGCCCACGCTTCCGACTGCGGTCAGGCGGCGGGGCCGACCCTCGACGAGATGCGGAAGGTGGTCGGGCGGGCGACGGGCAGGAGGCTCGATCCACTCGAAGACGTGGCAGTGGCTCCACGGCTCACCGAGTCGTGGTTCTGTTGCGCCGAGCCCACCGGCTCGCAGGCCATCTCAATCGACCGCGCCAGCCGCAGCATCCCGATCACTACTTGACACAGAGTACTTTGCATGACAAAGTTCTCGCTTCACGATGACACCACAGGGTGCTGACATGGACCGACGACAAGCGCAGGGGCTGCTCGAAGAGGTAGCACAGCTCCAATCCACCACGCGCGCCCGGTTGCACGCGGTGGGATGGCAGTGGCTGGTCATCTGGTCGGTCGCATTCCTCGGTGCCGCCGTCACTGCGCTCGTGCCCGCCCTCCAGTCGATCGCAGGCATCTATTGGGCGTTCGCCGCGCCGATCTCCCTGCTGCTCACGATCGTGGTCTCCGCCAGGGCAGAGGCCCGGTCGCCGGTTCGCCAGCGTGCCCTGCCCTATTGGCTCGTCGGTCTCGGCATCGCGGTGAGCAGCGTGGTGGCGAATGTCATGCTCCCCGACGTCGCCCTGGTCGTGGTGGTTTGGGTGATCCTCGGATTTGGCTTCGCCGCTTTCGCCTGGCTGGAGCGAGTCGAACCTGCGGCGTGGCTGCTGGCTTCGATGGCGGTTGTCGCCGGTGCCCTCGGGGTCGCGGTCGAGGACACCTTTGCCCTCTATCCCGTCCTCGCCATGTCGTTCAGCGCCGCCCTGGCCGGAGTGATCGTCGGGATGAGGATCCAGGCCAAGAGGTGAGCCCCCCTCATCCTTCCCAACTGCTCGACGACACCGTCCATCAGAGGGTTCGACTCGGGATCCTCGCCGTGCTCAACGAGGCAGATCAGGCCGATTTCGGGTTTCTCAAGGAGGCCCTCGACCTGAGCGACGGCAACTTGAGCCGACATCTCAGGGTCCTCGAGGAGGCGGGATACGTGCGTATCGAGAAGGGCTACGAAGGGCGTCGACCGAGAACCTGGGTCAACGCAACCAGGCGGGGCCGACGTGCACTCGCCTATCACCTCGCCGCCCTGCAGCAACTGATAGACCAGGTCGGGGAGGACAAATGAGCGGACACGTCCTCGTCGCGGACTCGCTTGCCAAGAGTTTCGGGGATCTCACTGCGGTGGATGGAGTCAGCCTCACCATCGCCCCCGGCGAGACCTTCGGCCTGCTGGGGCCGAACGGCGCCGGTAAGACGACGACGATCTCGATGATCGCCGGGCTTCTCGACCCGGACTCCGGATCGGTGGTCGTCGCCGGCGAGGAGATCCGGACCAACTCCACCAGGGGACGAGGAGCCATCGGCTTGGTCCCCCAGGCACTGGCCATCTACCCCGACCTCACCGGGGAAGAGAACCTCGTCTTCTTCGGCCGGCTCTACGGCCTGGCTTCCACTGCCCTCGAGGAGCGCGTCGAGGAGGTGCTGGCGATCATCGGTCTCACCGATCGCAAGGACGATCAAGCCAAGGAGTACTCGGGAGGGATGCAACGGCGACTCAACATCGGCGTCGGGTTGCTCCACCACCCCAAACTGCTGATCCTCGACGAGCCCACCGTGGGGGTCGACCCGCAATCGCGCAATGCGATCCTGGAGGCGGTGGAGAGCCTCTCCGGTGAGGGCATGGCGGTGCTGTACACCACCCACTACATGGAGGAGGCGGAGCGTCTCTGCGATCGGGTGGCGATCATCGACGAGGGGAAGATCCAGGCCGAGGGCACGAGACGGGAGCTGGTCTCGATGGTGGGAGAGAAGGACCGGGTATCGATATCGGCCACCGGGGACCTCGCCGGGGTCGTGGAGGCTCTGCACCGGGTGCCGGGTGTGACCGATGCCTCTTCGTCCGATCACCGTGTCGAGGTCCTGGCGACGGGAGCGTCTTCGATCCTCCCCGCCCTCCTGGGAGCTGTCACCGAGGCAGGAGGGTCGATCACCGGCGTGGAAGTCGTCCAGCCGAACCTCGAGGCCGTGTTCCTGCACCTCACCGGCAAGGCACTGCGCGACTGACGTGATCGCAGCGCTGCGCATCGCCGGTAAGGACCTGACACTCAGGATCCGCGACCGATCGGCCCTCATCATCGGCATCGCGGCGCCGCTCACTTTGGCGTTCATCTTCAACCTGATCTTCGGCGGGGCCGTCACCGGATCTGGTCTCGGGCTCGAGTACGGGGTCGTCGACGAGGACGGCTCGGAGATCGCGCGGGCTTTCGTCTCGGTGCTCGAGGAGGCGGAGGAGGCGGGCATCCTCGAACTGGAGACATTCCAGGTTCGCTCCGCTGCGGAGGCATCGGTGGAACGGGACGACATCGACGCCTATCTGGCGATCCCCGAGGGGCTCGAGTCGTCGGTGATGGCGGGCCGGGCCGACGTCATCGAGGTCGTGGGCAGCGTGAACTCTCCGACCTCTACGCAGATCGCCGCCTCGTTCGCGGAGCAGTTCTCCTCCGGCCTGGCCGCAGGTCAGCTCGCGGTCACCACCGTTGCCGACTTCGACGGTGTCGACGCCACACCTCAGTTCCTCGCCGGCCTGAGCCACGACCCGGCGGTCGCATCCCGGTCTTTCGGCTTCGACGATCGCAGCGCGGAGACCAGACAGCTGGACGCCACCACGTTCTTCGCCGCCGGCATGGCCGCCTTCTTCCTCTTCTTCACCGTCCAGATCGGGGTCACCGGGCTGTTGGACGAAGAGCGGGACGGGACGATGGCCCGGCTGATGGCGGCTCCGATACCGAGGGCTTCGATCATCGCCGGAAAGGGGATCGTCTCATTCCTCCTCGGAGTCATCTCGATGACGGTCCTGGTGTTGGCCACGAGTCTTCTCATGGGGGCCGATTGGGGGGCGCCACTCGGAGTCGCCATCCTGGTGGTGGCGGGCGTCCTCTCGGCGGTGGGTGTCATGGGAGTGGTGGCCGCCTTCGCCAGAACTCCTGAAGGAGCAGGGAGTCTCGGTTCGATCGTGGCCGTGATCCTCGGCATGCTGGGAGGCACCTTCTTTCCCATCGGAACGACCGGTGGCCTGCTCTCCAATCTCACGTACCTGACACCACACGCCTGGTTCATGCGGGGTCTGGGTGATCTCGGCTCCGGTGCCCCGTGGACCAATTCGCTTCCCTCGGCGGCGGCGATCATGGTGTTCGCCCTGGCCACCGGGATCGTGGCCTGGGTCGCCCTACGTCGGAGGAGACTGGTGTGAAGGCGCTCGCGATCGCTGTCGTCGACGTGAAGCGAATGCTCCGCGAGCGGAGCAACATCTTCTTCGTCTTCATCTTCCCCATCGCCCTCGTCCTCCTGATCGGAGTCCAGTTCGGGGAGGGGGGCCAGCTGGTGGTGGGGGTCAGCCAGGAAGGCCAGGGGGAGCTCTCCTCTGCGATCGTGGATGAAGTCGAGGGCGAACCGGCCGTCACGGTGCGCTATTTCGAGTCGGCAGATGAGGTGGTGACCGCCACCGAGCGAGGCCACGTCCAGGCCGGGCTCCTGTTGTCTGCAGGGATGGACCAGGTGGCGGCCGATGGCGAGCCGGTCGAGATCGGCTACGTGAGACGGCCCGACGGCTCCGGATCCCAGATCCAGAGTGTGGTCTCCGCCGCCGTCGCCCGGGTGATGGCGCCCGTGGGCGCGGCACAGTTCGCCGTGGTCGAGGGGCGAGCCGACTACGAGGACGCTCTGGCCGTGTCGACCCGTCTCGCGGGTCGACACCAGCCGATCGAAGTCGAAGTCCGCACTGTGGGGGAGGCCATCTTCCCCGACACGATGGGCCAGTTCGACCTGGGAGCGGCGTCGCAGTTGACCCTGTTCGTGTTCCTCACGGCGCTGGCCGGTGGATCGGCGCTCATCCTGACCAGACAACTCGGGATCAGCCGCCGGATGCTCTCCACACCCACCCCGATCAGCACCATCATCTTCGGTGAGTCCCTGGGGAGGTTCGGGACGGCATTGGTGCAGGGGGTCTACATCATGGTGCTCACCCTCATCGTCTTCGGGGTCGACTGGGGAGATCCGCTCGCGACCATCCTGGTGCTGGTGGCGCTGTCCGCGGTGGGGGCGGGGGCGGGGATGCTGATGGGGTCGATTTTCAGCAACGACCAGCAGGCCTCCGGGATCGGCGTGGTGCTCGCACTGGGTCTGGCCGCCCTGGGCGGTGCCATGCTCCCCATCGAGCTCTTCTCGGACACGATGCGGCAGGTGGCTCATATCACCCCGCATGCCTGGGCCCTCGACGCCTTCGCGGTCCTGGTGCGGGAGGGAGGCACCACGCTCGACATCCTCACCGAGTTGGGAGTGCTCGCCGGCTACGCCACCGTGCTCCTCGGTCTGGCGTCGTGGAGATTTCGGGTCGCCATCACCCGCCCATGATGCCGAGTCTGCGGTGGGATGTTTGAATAGGGCGCATGGCAGCTCTGGGTCGCATTCTCCAAGTCGTCGGATGGTTTTGGGTGTTGGCCGGCTTCTTCGGTTCCATCGCCGGTTATGAGGGGATCAACATCTTCCCCGGGCTGATCCTCGTCTTCGTCGCCCGGGCGATCCGCAATCAGGCGGCGAAAAGGACTCGGGACGAGCCCGAGGAGGTGGCCACCGAGCCCCAGGAGCAGCCTCAGCGCGTTCTCAACACCGAGCGGGTGGCACGCCCCCAGCCCGCTCCTGAGCCGGTAGTTCGCTATCAGAAGTCCGAGGAGCAGATGGCTGCCGGGTCGGAGGAGCCCGCGTCGCCGGAGTCTGATGGTCTCATCGAGAGGATCGTGCTGGCGGGCCGGGAAGAGGCCGGCGAGGACATGGAGCACGAGGCTGGCCCATGGCAAGACCCGGCCGGCGACGACCGGTCGCCGGTCCGGATGTCGTCGGCGGAGATGCTCGCCCGCGCCCATGAGCGCTGGAACCGCAAGCGTTAGATGCCGGCGGCGGCCAGGTCTCGGGCCGCTCTCACTTCCTCGGCGAACAGGCGTCTCCGCTCGGAGACATCTGGAGCGTCCTCGATCAGGTCGCGATTCTTCGCCAGGGCCAGGGCCGACTTGAAGAGCACCTGGCTGGCGCTCTCACCCGAGAAGAGACGCTCCTCGATCCGATAGAGGCGGGCCCGTGCCAGGCATCTGTCGAGGAATCGTCTCTCCTCGAATGTCCCGTCGAGGCTCTCGAGCTCATCTCCGACGATCTGATAGGCATCGAGGAAGGGGAGCACCGCCCAGTAGGCGATCGGCTCTCCCATCTTGGCCAACACTCCCAGAGCTCCCGCCGCCGCGAGCACTCTTTCCCACCCGGGTACGTCGACGGACAGGTCGTCTGACACCACGGCGATGAACTGCTCCTTCTCCGGGAAGTAGAACTCGAACTTGAGCAGGTCGCGCAGCTCGAGGAGCCGGCGACGCAGCGCCTCCGGATCGCGGCTCCCCTCTTCCTGGAGTGAGGTGAGTGTCATCTCGGCGATCGCCCGGGTGACGAAGAAGTGGACGATCACGTTCCTGTAATAGGAGATCCGGATCATCTGCTCGTCGTCAGCCCAGAAGACCCTGCGGTCGACTGCCTCGTGGCTGGAGACGTTTCCGTGCTCGCCGAGCCAATCGAGGATCCTGGTCACCTCGGCCGCGTCGCCGAGGTCGAGCCGCTCGGTGGTGGGGATCTCGCGATCTCTGATGAACTCGACCAGGCGAACGCACGAGTCGGCGAGCTGTTCCGCGGTGCGCGCCTTGCCCCGAGCCGCCAGCAGCGCGATGGACACCACGGACACCGGCGTCGCCGGTGTCGCCCTCCCGATCCGGTACATGACCTCGAAGGCCAGTTTCTGCAGCCCGAGCGAAGTCTCCTCGCCTTCGTCGATGTCCCCGATCACCGAGGCGACCGACACCGGGTCGCCGAATCGGATGTAGATGTCCCCGTAGCGGCGTCGGAGGGAACGGACCGCCCTCACCAGCCACCCGATCGACTCCTCCTCCTTGCCCCGGCCCTGAGCCTCCCGCGCATAGTCCGGTACGTCCTGGATCTGGTCGTAGGTGATCGAGACCGGGATGAGCTGGAGGTCGTCACTCTTACCTCGCCGCAGAGAATCGACGACGTAGTCGAGCAGCCCGAAGCGAGGCGGGTTGAGCCGGCCGGAGCGGGAGCGGCCCCCTTCGATGTACCACTCGATCGGAAATCGCTTCTCGATGAGGTAGTCGATGTAGGCCCGGAGCACGAGCTTGTACAGCTCGTTGTCGCGGAACGACCTCCTGATGAAGAAGACACCAGTGCGTCGAAGGAGGGGGCCCACGGGTGCGAAGTCGAGGTTGATCCCGCCGGCGGTGTGGTTCGGGGGGAGGTCGTTCTCCCAGAGCATGAACTGGAGACTGAGACGGTCCAGGTTCGAGCGGTGCGAGGGCAGGAACACCACCGGGTGCTCCTGGCCGAGGGCGGCGACCTTTCTCACCTCGTCTTCGGAATACTTGATGCTGCCGTACCCCTGGGTGTAGATGGTGTGGATCGCGTTGGCGATCAGATCGATCACGTAGGGGCTGTGGGTGGCGGCGATCTCTTTCAGGTACCGCTCGGCGTCGCGCCTGGCCTCGGCTGGGTCGACACCGGTGGCGGCGGCGTACTCGTCGAGTGATCGGGCGAACTCACCCCGGGACAGAATCGCCTCGGGGACGAAGCGAGGGATCTTATAGCGGTTGCCCCGCAATTTGCGCTCGGCCTTGTCGAGAGTCCTCCATGCCCTCCGGGTGACGAATGCGCCCAGCCCGTCGATCTCCCCCGACTCGGAATAGGCCCGGCTCAGGGAGTCGAGCGAAGCCCCGGTGGCGGCGATCAGCTTGACCCGCCGCGGGTGGAAAGTGCGGATGTACCACGCCCGAGGCCCACGTGGGTCGCGGGGGTCACCGGGCTTGAACGCATCCGACCAACCGACGGAACGGCGACCGTCCTTCTCGGGAGCCATCCATATCACCCGGACCGGGATCAGGTAGACGTCCTCAGACGCGTCCAGCCAGTCGGAGAGGTCGTCGAGGCCTGGGCCGCTGCGGCGACGGGAAGGCTTGATCCGAGCGGTCTCCGGGGCGGTGACCTTGCGGGAGATCCACTTCTCGAGGATTTTCGCCTCGTAGTCGCTGGAGGCGTCGAGCAGGTACACGACACGGGAGCCATCGGGGCCGAAGAGGAGCTCGTCGGCGTGGGAGACGGGTCGGGGCACGTGCTCACTCTATTGACTGCCAGAATCGGCTTCGTGAGAGTGGTGCTCCAACGAGTGTCCCGAGCGTCGGTGGCGGTCGACGGCGACGTCGTGTCCTCCATCGGGCCCGGCCTGTGTCTCCTGGTCGGGGTCGAGCCTGGTGACGGCGAGCCGGAGGTGGACGCGGCGGTGGACAAGATCGCGGGCTTGCGGATCTTTGGAGACGAGACGGGCAAGATGAATCTCTCCATCGGCGACGTTGGTGGTGAGATCCTGGTCGTGAGCCAGTTCACACTGCTCGGGGACGTCCGCAAGGGGAGGAGGCCGTCGTTCACCGGTGCCGCCCCGCCGGAGTACGCCGCGCCCTTGATCGACTCCATGGCCGCCGCTTTCGCAGATATCGGCATCGAGACCCGCACCGGCGTGTTCGGGGCGACGATGAGTCTCGACCTGGTCAACGAGGGACCGGTCACCCTGGTGCTCGCGGTCAGCGACGGGAAGGTGCGCTGAAAGGGGGAATCGCGCCAGTGCTTCCAGGAGATGATCATGGCGACGCCGATCAGGTAGCCGAAGCAGGCGGCGAGTGTGCTCACTTCCCCACCTCCGCCTGTCCCGGCTCGCAGAACTGAAGAAAGTCGCAGTTGCGGCACCAGGGTCCGGGGGCCTCGTCGAAAGAGCCGCGATCGATGGCGTCGGTGAGCTCCAAGAGATGGTCGCGGGCCGCCGACAACCAGTCCGGGTCGGCTCTGGTGGTGACTTCGTCGAGCCCACCGCCGAGATAGGCGAACGTCACGTCCAGGGAACCCGGCTTCTCGTCGATGAAGTCGACCTGGTCGACGGCTAGGGCATAGGCCTCGAGCTGGACGATCCGGGAGGGGTCGTCTCTGTGTCGCCCCGTCTTGAAGTCGACGACCTCCCAATGGTCGTCGTCGACGTAGATGGCGTCGATCCGTCCCCGGATGGTGTAACCGTTGTCGAGGGTGATGCCGAACGGTGCCTCGACGAATCGGGCCGGTCGGGAGGCGAACCGGGAGCCCTCGTAGGCCCGGAAGCCGCCCCCTTTGGCTTCCTCCGTCTCGTCGATGGCATCGTAGAGGCCGGGCTCGAGGTCCTCGAAGGGCACCTGGCCGTGTTGGTGCAGCTCGATCTGACGGTGGATCTCGCTGCCCCTGGTCGCCGCCGGGCTGCGACGGCGGGGGAGTGGGTCGACGTCGGTCCAGTAGAAGCGTTTCGGGCATTGGGCGTAGGTGACCAGGCCGGTCACCGACACGGCCGACGGCTCTTCGGCGGACCCGGGCAGATCGAGGTCGTCGAGCTCGAACAACCTCTGCTCCCAATCCTCGGTCAGACGTCGGTACTCCACCTCGACCCCGTGCTCGGAGGCCAGTCGATCGATTCCCGACGGATCCTCCATCGCCATCCGCAGTGCAGATTGCCACCCCCCGGCGAATAGCGGGTCGGGCACCGCCGACTCGTCGGGGACACGCAGGATCTCGGGGGGCGGCCCGGGCTCGGCATGACCGGCGCTGACACTGCGCTCGTGCCGCTCGACCATCTCGAACAGCTCGGAGGGCTTCGCCCGGGTCCGACGCGGCTGGGGGAGCCCGTACCAATAGGCGCCGGACATGAAGAGACGTTTCTTCGCCCTGGTGGCCGCCACATACGCCACCCGCCACTCCTGGGTGTAGTGCCGTTCACGCAGATACGCCTTGCGCTCGTCGTCTCCATCGGGCAGGCCATCCTCGGGGGTGTCGAGTCGGAACTCCACCGGCAGATGGAAGCCGAACCGGATCGGGTCCGGGTAGGTGCCCGGGGCGGACGGGAAGTTGCCGTGGGCCACTGCCGGGATCGCCACATTCTCCCATTCCAGGCCCTTGGCGCGATGCACGGTGACCAGGGTCACCGCGGCCTCGCCGGAGAGACGGGCAGAGTCGAGCTCCTCGGCGGGCTCCTCCTCCATGGCGGCGAGGTAGTCGAGGAAGGCGGCGACGGACGGGCGCCCGGACAGCGGGCTCCAGTCGTCGGCGAGGTCGAGGAAGCGGTAGACGTTCAGACGTGCGGTCAGCCGCGGGTTGGGGGGAAGAGCCTCGATGTCCTGCCAGGCACGCGTCCGATCGAGGATGAGGCGGCAGGTCTCAGCGAGGTTCAGCCCCTGCGTCTCGACGAGGAGGTGGCGGTAGACGTCGTGGAAGCGAGCCAGCCGGCGTCGCGCGGTCGAGGTCAGCCCCTCGATGTGGTCGCTGGCTTCGATGGCCTCCACCAGCGTCACCGGCGCCGGGTCGTCGGTGTCGACCTCCTCAGGAGTGTTGGCGGTCAGCCATCGGGTGAGGACGGCGAGATCGGCGATGCCGAGCCGGTAGCCGCTTCCGAACAGGATCTCCGCCAAAGCGGTGGAATCCTCGGGGTTCTGGAGCACTGTGAGCCACGCCCGCATGAGGGAGATCTCTGGCACCGACAGCAGTCCGCCCACGTTGGCCACCTCGAGTGGGATGTCGTGGCGGCCGAGGACGTCGACAACGATGGCGAAGTCTTTGTTCTTGCGGAACAGGACCGCCATGTCCGACCACGCCACCCCGCTCTCGTGGAGCGACTCGAACTGACGAGCAATCCACTCGGCCTCGGCGAGGGCGTCCCGCCCCCAGAAGGTGACCACCTCGGTTTCGAAGTCGTCGGCGGGCCGAAGCGGCTCGGCATCGGGGTTGGCGCGGAGACGGATCTCGTTGGCCACCTCGAGGATGCCGGCACCGGAGCGGCGGTTGAGGGTGAGACTGGTGTCGTGCGCCTCGCCGCCATCCGCAGCGGGGAAGTGGTCGATGAAGTCCTCGAAGTTCTGTGCCGACGCCCCCCGCCACTCATAGATCGTCTGGTCCTCGTCACCGACGGCGATCACCGGGAACCCGTCACCGAAGATGGTGGTGATGAGCACGCGCTGGGCCGGATTGGTGTCCTGGTACTCGTCGAGGACCAGGGCCAGGTAACGCTCCCGGATGGAGGCAGCGAGGCCAGGATGGTCCCGGAGGATTCGGGTGGAGAGGGTTACCAGGTCGGAGTAGTCCACCACGCCCAGCTCGGCCTTGGCCTGGTTGTACCCGATCAGAGTCTCGGCGATCTCGAGTCGCTGCTCCCAGATCTCGTCACCGGCGTGGATGACGCCGGCCCGGATGATCTCCTCCGGCCGCAACAGATGGTCGCCCAGCTGGTCGCCGAACCTGCGAATCCTGTCGATGGTGCCGCGGTAGGTCATGTCGAGGTGCCGGTGGGGCTCGTGGTAGAAGACGTCCCGGACCAGCTGTCGGGCGAAGGTCGGGGTGATGATCCCCGACCTGATGTCCACCCCGGTCAGCGGCCCGTACTCGGCGAGGATCTGTGCCGCGAACCCGTGGTATGTGTGGATCTCTACCTGTCGGGACCGGTCCAGCGATTCGGGGAGGAGATCGGTCACCCGCGCTGCCAGCTCGGCCGCCGCCTTGTTGGTGAAGGTGATCCCGAGGATGCGCTCTGGCTCTACTCCGTGGTTGGCGATCAGGTTGGAGATGACGAACGCCACGGTGGTGGTCTTCCCGGTGCCGGCTCCAGCCCGGACCCTGATCGACGTGGGGCCGAGCTCGAGGATGCGCTGCTGCTCGTCGGTGGGACGGATGGTCATGGCAGATAGGCTCCCCGCCCCTCGGGCCAGGCGGGACAGGAACGCCGGAACGCGCAGCGGTTGCAGTTGTCGCTGACCCGGGGCTCCCAGACCTCGGACCGGATCGAATCGGTGATCTCTGCCATTGTCTCCCGGGCCTCATCGAGACGATGGAGGGCGAGCTCACGGGTGGTGACGCTCACCGACCGATGTCGGGGAAACCACATCTCCGAGGCGACCACCTCGCCGAGCGTCTCTCCGACGGCATGGGCATAGAAGGCGAGTTGAACCGATTCGGCGGCCTCCTCGTAGCTGGGGACGTTGGTGCCCGTCTTGTAGTCGATCACCCGGAAGCCGTCGTCGGTCTCCTCGAGACGGTCGATGCGCCCGACCCACTGGACTCCCTCGAACTCCGAGGTCACGTCCAGCTCGACCTCGACCGGCGCGCCCTTCCCCGGCCAACGCTCGTAGAGCCTGGTCAGCATCTCGACGGCCTTGCCCTTCCAGGCGTCGTTCAGCTCGGGGCTCCCGAAATCCGCCTCCGCCCAGACCTCGTCGACTATCTCGAGGACACGGGGGAGCTCGGCGTGGCGGACACCGGCTCCGATCACCTCCGACTCGGCCCGCTCCAGGACGTCGTGGGCCAGTTCGCCGAAGTGGGAGTACGGGGAGGTGGAGTCCCCCAGCCGCAGCCGGCGCTCCAGCACGTAGCGGCGAGGGCAGTCCCGATATGACGCCGCCTGGGAGGGAGAGAGCCGGAAGGTGTCACCGATCACGGGTTGGTCGGGGCCGGGTGGGACCGCTCCGGCGAACCCGTTCGGATCCCACCAGGTGCGGCTGGGCCGACCGAGCACCCGTGTCGCGGCAAGACGCCGCGGGACCGGGACGGAGGGGTCGAGGAGGTCCCTGCGCAGCGCCGTCTCCGCCTCGCGCACGGTGAGCGGGTCACGCCCCTCGTCGCCGGGAGCCCCCGGGACCTGATCGCCCGCGGCGGCGAGGAGGAAACGCGACGGGCGTCTCTCACCTTGATCGACGCCGGCTTCGGTCGCGGTCCAGACCACCCGGCGCCGGGCTCGGGTCATGGCGGTGTAGGCGAGTCGCATCTCCTCCTGGACCTGAAAGAGATGTTGGGCTTCCGGGTCGACGATCCGCTCCGGTGAGAGCAGTTCGGGCCGCAGCATGCGTCGGCTGCGTCGCAGGTCGGGGAAGACACCTTCGACCGCGTTGGCGATGAACACCACCTCGAACTCCAGACCCTTGGCCTGATGGAGTGTGGTGAGGGTCACCCGGTCGTCGGTGAGGCGATGGGAGATGAGGGGAGTGGCCTCGAAGTCTCCCTCTTCCACCAGCTCGAAGAACCTGGCGAGGGTGACCGATGGGTCCCTCTCCGCCTGCTGTCCCAGCATCTGGCCGAAAGCGGTCCAGGCACGACGCCACTCGTCGCGGCCGGGATCGTCGACCACCGCTCCGACTCCATCGAGGGTGGTCCACAGTTCCCAGAAGCCGTCGGAGGCGCCCGCCTCGGCCGCCCACGCAGGGTTGGCGAGCAGACATATCAGGCCCTGTTTGTCGGGTATGTGGTCGGCCACCACCTGGTCCCAAGACTCTCCGCTGCGTCCCCTCTCCCTGAGCATCTCCCGCTCGAGGCCGATCGAGACCCCGAACAACGGACCGAGCAGCACACGTCGCATCGCCCGGTCGACTGAGTCGACGTCGATGGGGGAGGTGTCCCGGGTCGGCCCACCTCGGATGGCCGCGACGACGAGGTCTTGGACCAGGTGGACGGCGGGATGATCGACCAGTCGCGAGTGGGGAGGGTCGTGGGGAATCCCGCGGCGGTCGAGAGCGCGGGACAGCTCGGAGATGAACTGCTTCTTCGACCGGACCACCACGGCGACATCTGACGGGCTCAGGTCTTCGACCCTGATGAGATGCTCGATCTCGCGCGAGATCCACTCCGCCTCGGCCGTTTCCTGGTCGAAGACGAATGTGTCCGAGCCACCGTGATGCTCTGCCGGCTCCACCGGGCCGGCGGCGCCGGGGAGGTCTCCGCCGGACACCACCCGTAGCGCCGCGGTGAGGATCTCCCCGGGCACCCGGAAGCTGCGGGTGAGCACTATGCGGGTGGTGCCCGGTCTCTCGGAGAAGGAGGCGATGTTGCGAACTTCGGCACCCCGGAACGAGAAAATGGACTGGTAAGGGTCACCGGCCACGGTGAGGTTGCCGTGGGAGCGGGCGAGCAACTCGGCCATCTCGGCCTGTGCCGGTGAGGTGTCCTGGTACTCGTCGACGACGACATAGCGTAATCCGGCGGCGAGGCGGGCCCCCTCCCCGTCGTCGCGGAGCAAGTCCACCGCCCTGGCGAGAAGCACCCCGTAGTCGGTGCGGGTGATCTCGCCGAGCCGATCGAGATAGCGGACGTAGAGCCCGGGGAGGCCCTTCCAATCGGCGCGTTCCCGGGCCCGCTCGGCGAGCTCGTCAGGAGTGAGGAGCCGCTCCGAGCATCGCAGGAGGAAGTCGGCCACCTCGGCGGAGAAGGCGTGGCTGGTGAGGATGTCTCGGTAGGTGAGCGGCCAGTCGTCCGGGTTCTCGTCGCGGAGGATGCTCCGGACCAACCCGACCTGCTCGGGCGTGGTGAGGGGGATGGGACGCCTTCCCCCGGTGGCCGCCTCGATGAGGCGGAGTGCCAGAGAGTGGAACGTGGTGACGTCGACGGGAACCACGTTTGGCCCTATGGCCTCCTCGATGCGGCGCCTCAGCCGGGCAGTTGCCCGCCGGGAGAACGACACCAGGACCACTTCTGAGGTCCGGGCGCGTTCGGTCTCGATGATTCGCGCCACCCGGCGGATGAGGAACTCGGTCTTCCCCGTCCCGGGGCCGGCGACGACGATCTGGCGACCTTCGGTCCGATCCAGGGCGTCGGGCCAGTCCTCGGGTCGCAGCCGTACCTGTTCCACCACCCCCACGATCGTAGGGGTCAGGCTGCTGCGGCGAGCGTCGTCTCCGCCACCAGCTCGGCCTCGATGCCGAAGCCGGCCAAATAGGCCACCGGGTCGGCGAACACCTTCTCGGTCGCCTCTCTGTCGTTGAAGGCTGTGTTGCTCATGTCCGCCAACCTACGGGCCGGCACCGACAGATTTCCCCGATCGCTCCATCACGGAGGAGACATGACATAGGATCGGGCGGCATATGAAACAGGAAGACAACCGGGAGTCGCGACCGGAGTTCGACTCCCAGATGTACAACGAAGCGGTCGGGCAGTTCAACCGCGTGGCTGCCCTGATGGGCCTCGACGACAACGTCGCGGACCGGTTGCGAGTACCGCAGAAGTCGACGGTGGTCAGCTTTCCCTTCCGTCACGACAACTACACCGAAGTGGAGACGATCTTCGGCTATCGAGTCCAGCATCTCACCACCATGGGCCCCACCAAGGGAGGGATCAGGTTCGATATGGACGTCGACCTCGGAGAGGTGGCGGCCCTGGCGATGTGGATGACCTGGAAGTGCTCGATCGTCGGGGTTCCCTTTGGGGGGGCCAAGGGAGGGGTCCGGATCAATCCGATGAATCTCTCCCGGGCCGAGCTGCAACGGGTCACCCGGCGGTTCACCATGGAGATCATCAACGTCATCGGCCCGGACACCGACATCCCCGCTCCCGACCTGGGCACCAACGAGCAGGTGATGGCCTGGCTGATGGACACTTACTCCCAGCACGTCGGACACGCCGTGCCCGCCATCGTCACCGGCAAGCCACCTGCTCTGGGAGGAAGCGTGGCCCGCCGCGAGGCCACCGGACGCGGGCTCATGTTCCTCCTTCCCCAGGCGGCTGCTGCCGTGGACGTCAACCCCGTGGGAGCGACCGTTGCCATCCACGGGTTCGGAAACGTCGGTCGGTACGCCGCGGTGGCGGGCCACGAGATGAAGACCAAGGTGGTGGCGGTGTCCGACATTTCCGGGGCGGTCCACGACCCGGGCGGCCTCGACATCCCGGCGGTGGGCAAGTGGGTCGATGAGAACCGTTTCCTCGAGGGCTACCCCGACGCCGACTTCATCGAGGAGAGTGCCCTGATCGCCCTCGATGTCGACGTGCTGGTGCCGGCGGCGATCCAGAACGTGATCCGTGCCGACAACGCTCCGGACGTGAAGGCGAAGCTGGTGATCGAAGGGGCCAACAACCCAACCACCCTGGAGGCCGACGACCACCTCAGGGAGAGAGGGGTGTTGATCGTGCCCGACATCCTGGCCAACGCCGGTGGCGTCACGGTGAGCTACTTCGAGTGGGTCCAGGACGTCCAGAAGTACTTCTGGTC
>CAZYCX010000043.1:16224-21585 GCA_964645875.1 uncultured Acidimicrobiaceae bacterium | reverse complement strand
CTCCAGGGCGGGTAGAACTTCATCGACGAGACGGCTCTTTCCCGCACCTCGTTCGCCGACCACCGTGACCACGTTGCCCTTGCCCTCGTACAGCTCCTCGATCATGGCGTGGAGCCGCGTCAGCTCCTCGACCCTGCCCACAAACGGCAGGGCTCCCCCTCGCTGGTTGGGGCGGCTGCCCTTCGCCTCCCCAACTGCATACGCCTGCACCGGGTGCTCCTTGCCCTTCACGTAGAACGGCTCCAGCGGGGTGGTCTCGAACAGCGTCAGGGAGTGGTCGAGGGCCGACGGGCTGGCATAGATCTCGCCGGGCGACGCCGACGCCATCAGCCGTGCCGCCAGGTTCACGGTGTCTCCCATGATGGTGTAGGTGGCTCGAATCTCGGTCCCGACCTCCCCGACGAAGACATGACCCTGGTTGACCCCGATCCTGACCGGGAGCGTCCCCGCATTGTCAACGATCTGCCGGGCCGCCCGGAGTACCCGACCCTCGTCGTCCACCTGCACACCGGGGACACCACTCACGATGATGATCTTGCCGCCATCCTGATCGATGTCCGAGGCGAGGAAGGTCACACCCTCTTCGTCGACGGCGTGCTGGACGTTGCGAACCAACTCGTCGAGAGCTTCGGCAACTGCCTGGGGACCTCCCTGTTCCATGAGGGCGTCCACTCCCTGGAACTTCACGAAGCCGACCGTGGCGATGTGGTGCTCCGGCTCGGCCGCGCCCTGCTGGAGATGATGACGTAGGGCCACCGGAAGACCTTCGGCGAATGCTTCGGGGCTCAGCGGGACCCGCGGGATCCAGCCACAGCATTCGATGCGGGCCTTCCTCCACTTGAGGAGCCAGCCACTCCCCTTCGGCTCGTCAGCTCCCTCGCCCCCGATGGCTTCCTTCGCCGCGGGGCTGATGAGTATCTCACCCGCTACTGCGGTCTCCTCCATCTCGGTCGTCATCGAGGCCGCCGGACCGGTCAGGATCAGCTCCTTGTGGGAGTCGCCGATCCGGAACAGGTGAAGGGTTCCACTGTGCAGACCCACCGACATCTTGAGGGCGAGACGCCCTGCGGAGGTCTCATAGCTCCTCGACTCGCGGAGCACGGCTTGCATCTCGACTGCGGCGCTGGCGGCCTGGGTCTCGTTGTTCGATCCGGTGAACAACAACAGCAGAGCGTCGCCACCAAATTTGACCAGGCTCCCTCCCCGGTCGTAGGCGACGGCCATCATCGAGCCGAAGACGTAGTTGAGGACCTCGGTGAGCTCCTCGGCACCGATACGTCCTCTACGCGCCAACTTCTCGGAGAGTGCGGTGAACCCCGAGATGTCGATATAACACAGGGTGCCCTCGACCTCTTGCCACGCTTCCGTGGTGCTGAGACTCCACTCGGCGGACAGGCGCGGCACGTAACGGGTCAGGTTCGCCCCTTCGCTCGTCGCAACCGCCATCTCGCCTCCTCTGAAACCTCCAGAGTAACGGGATTCCGCCCTCAGGAGCCGCTGCGTGAGAGGGAATCACGGGCTCGAACTCACACTTCCGCCCATCTGCAATCCCGAGTCGCTCTTCATCGATTCCGAGTCGCGGGAATACCGACGGCCGACGTGCTGCTTTCATCGTGGAGCATGAGGTTGTAGCTTCTCTCCCGATGTCACCGCAGCACCCAGTCGAGATGATCCTGCTCCGCCAGGTGTCCAGCTATCTGTCACTACCCATCTGGATGATGGATGCCGAGGGAAACCTGGTCTTCTACAACGAGCCCGCGGAGAGACTGCTCGGCATCCAATTCGATGACGTAGGCCCGGTTCACGCCGAGCAAGTGGGTGAGATGTTCCGCATCACCGATCTCTCGGGTGAGCCTGTCCCCGACTCCGACCTCCCCATCGTCGTCGCGCTGCGCAAGAGGGTCCCCCATCACAAGGATGTCCGGTTCTGCGGCACCGATGGCGTCTGGCGGGACGTCACGGTGTCCGCACTCCCCATCGAAGGCCAGGGCGATCGCTTTGTCGGTGTCTTCGCCAGCTTCTGGGAGATCCAGGGTTGAGAGCCCGGCTCTGGGGGACGAGAGGGTCCATCGCGGTTTCGAGCGCCGACACCGTCCGCTACGGCGGCAATACCGCTGCGGTCGAGCTCTTGTGTGCCGGCGGCCGCATCATCGTCTTGGACGGCGGGAGCGGGATCAGGGCGATGGCCACCAATGCCGATGCGACTACTCGGGTCGACATCCTCCTCAGTCACCTCCACATGGACCACGTCCAGGGACTCCCCTTCTTCACGCCTCTCCTCGACCCCGAGGTCGAGATCCACGTCTGGGGGCCGGTGTCGATCACGAGGACGCTCAGGGAGCGGATCACCCGCTATCTCTCCCCGCCTCTCTTCCCGGTGCGGGTGCGCGAACTCCCCAACGTCACTTTCCATGACGTTCTCCCGGGCACGTTCGAGCTGGGGACGATCCAAGTCACTGCCGACCTCATCAGCCACCCCGGGGCCACCCTCGGCTATCGCTTGGAGGAACAAGACTCTGTGCTCACCTACATGCCCGACCACGAACCCGCGCTCGGGAATGCCGATTTTCCCGACAGCCCGGAGTGGACGTCGGGATTCGCCCTCGCCGAGGGTGCCGACGTGCTCATCCACGATGCCCAGTACGACGATGCCGAGTACGAGGCAAAGGTGGGCTGGGGCCACTCCTCGACCTCCCACCTCCGGGCGTTTGCCGAGATGACCCGTCCGCGACGCCTGGTGACGTTCCACCACGATCCCGGCCACACCGACGCCGACCTCGACGCGCTCCACGAGCGTCTTCGCGCCGACCTCTCGAACGACATCGAGTTGGTGCCGGGAACCGCCAACCTGATCGTCGATCTCTAGTGCGCTGGTCGGGGCACTAGCCTCGACCCTCCATCCTCGACCGATACATGTCGGTCATCTCATTGTCGACGATGTCCTCGTACTCCGGATGCCGCTTGATATAGGCGGCGAAGAAGGGGCAGAGCGGCACCACTTTCCCCCCATTGTCCCGCACGTCGTCGAGGGCATGGCGGACCAGTTTCGTGCCCACTCCCGAACCTGAGAACCGATCATCCACCTCGGTGTGACGGAAGACTCGGGTTCCATCGCGGTCCCGGTACTCCGCCTTCCCGGCTCGTTCCTCGTCCACCTCCACGACGTAGGCGCCCTCGTCAGGCTCGTCTTTTATCACGATGTCCACATCAGTCACTTGGTATGCCCTCCTCCAGAGCGCCCCCTGCCGGGGTGCCGGTCATGTCCGCGATCAACTCTGCCACGCAGACTCCGAGGACCCCGACAACGATCCACTGCGCCTCCAATTCGCCGAGGAGGCCGATCACGAGCAAGAACGGTATCCCCAGGACTCGACTCACCACAATCTGGCGCTCCGGATTGGTCCGCTCGGGCGTGGCCGCCAGCTGGATAAACGCCAGGGCACCGAATACGACGGCAACCGAGCCGACGAACAGCCAGCGCGCCGGTGCCGACATCGGACCCCCACCCGACTGTGCCACTGCGATCTCCAGGGCGACTCCGAACGCCGCCAGCCCGGCAGCCACCGGCAGGTGGGTGTATATCCACACGGTCGGGCGCCACGTCCTACGCACTCGAGCGTCGCGCCTCACCACCGACCCTCTGGCGTTGTCGAAGTAGAGCCACCAGAGGGCGGTTGCCAACCCCACACCCATGGCGGCGGTCGCCGTCGGGATGACAGCCCACTGCGAGTGGCTAAGACCCACCACCACCGCCGCGATCGACTCGCCGAGCACCAGGATGGTGAACAGCCCGAAGCGCTCCGGGAGATGGGACACGTCGAAAGGCACCCTGGCCTGCTCTTTGCGCATCACCCACGGAGTCGCCAGATCGATGGTCAGAGCCGCCGCCCAAAGGACGATACGGCCGCCATCGGGAACCATCGCCGAGGCCGCCCAGACCACCGCCGCCAGCCCGAACCCGACCAGGTAGCCCCGAACCAGACCGCGTGTCTCCCCGACATGCCGATAGGCCCTCCAGTACATGGCGAGCAGGAGGATCCGCGACACCGCATAGCCGTGTGCGAAGGCGCGCCCCGACGCCGCCTCGTCGGGTGAGAGTGCGGCAGCGATCACCACGATCGCAACCATCTGGCCCGCGGCGAGGAGCCGGTACACCAGATCGTCGGTGTCGTATCGATCTGCGTAGTAGGTGTGGCTGGCCCACAGCCACCAGAGCAAGGCGAAGTAGCCGAAGAACGAGCCCACTCCCGTCCACGAGACATCGTCCAGGAGTCGACCGGCGACAACGGCTACCGCAACGACGAAGGCCAGGTCATAGAACAGCTCCAGCCATGTCGCACTTCGATGGCCTTCTGACTCTTTGGTTCGCAACTGTGGTGGTGCGATCCGGATGACGCTCATGCAATTCCTCGGCTGGATATGCTTGGAGAGTGCGACACCTTAAGCGAGCGCCCGACTAGTGGTGTTCGGGGGCGGATCTGAATTTGCTGATGTACGGCCTGGCTTCACGCTGTCTTATGATGACCGACGGCGTCAACCCGTCAGCGACCAGGGGACACCTATGACCAATGACACCTGTCAACATTTCACAGATCTCACCTCACCGGTAGCGCCGACATCCGACGTTTGCGACCAATGCGTGACGATGGGTGACAAGTGGGTCCACCTGCGCTCTTGCCTGCACTGCGGACAGGTGGGCTGCTGTGACAACTCGAAGAACCGCCATGCCCGCAACCATTGGGAGACCGCGGACCACCCGCTCATCCGATCGGCCGAACCGGGTGAGGTCTGGCGGTATTGCTTCCCAGACGGTGTGCTCGCTAGATGAGCGACGCCCTCCCGGTCATCCTCACCATCGACGACGAGCCGGAGGTCCTGCGAGCTGTCCAGCGCGACCTGCGCGCCAGGTACTCGTCGGACTACCGGATCATCGGTGCGGGGGGCGGTCAGGAGGCCATCGACACCCTGAAGGAGCTCTCCACCCGCGAGGGAACGGTCGCTCTCATCCTCGCCGATCAGCGGATGCCTCAGGTCAGCGGTGTAGAGGTGCTCCGTGAGAGTCTCGATTTGTTCCCGTTGGCCAAGCGGGCGCTACTGACGGCGTACGCCGACACTGAGGCGGCGATCAGCGCCATCAACGACGTGCAGCTCGACCACTACATCATGAAGCCCTGGGATCCTCCCGAGGAGCGGCTCTACCCGATACTCGACGATCTCCTCGACGACTGGCAGGCGGGCTACCGGCCGTCGTTCTCAGGAATCCGGGTGGTGAGCCACGAGTGGTCGAAGGAAGCCTTCGAGCTGAAGGCCTTCCTGGCCATGAACCAGGTGCCCTACCGGTCGTCGATCGTGGGGGTGGAC
>CAZYCX010000043.1:0-16124 GCA_964645875.1 uncultured Acidimicrobiaceae bacterium | reverse complement strand
CCGGCGCGAGTGGCGAGGATCGAGCGCAAGGACCCCTACCGCATCGTCCATCTCGAAGATGGGACTTCCGTTACCGCGAAGGCCATGGTGGTCACCAGCGGTGTCGAGTACCGGAAGCTGGAAGCCGAAGGCCTCGAAGAACTGGTGGGCACCGGTGTCTATTACGGAACCTCCCGCATAGAGGCCGAGAACCATCGTGGCGAGCCGATGTACATCGTCGGCGGAGGCAACTCCGCCGGGCAGGCCGCCATGTTCCTCACCCGGTTCACCGACGACGTCACCATCGTGATCAGGAGTGCCGATCTCACCGAATCGATGTCGGCCTACCTCATCGACAACCTGGAAGCCGACGATTCGATCACTTTGCGACCCAGGTCGGCAGTGAGGGCTGCCTACGGGGACACCCACCTACAGCATCTCGAGCTCGAAGATCTCGATACCGGCTCCACAGAGAAGGTCGAAGCCGGGGCGTTGTTCATCTTCATCGGTCAGAAAGCCCAGACCTCGTGGCTCGGGGACCTGGTCCAACTCGACCATCGTGGCTTCGTGCTGACCGGCAACGACCTCGGCCCCCTCAAGGGCTGGGACGTCGAACGGAACCCATTCCTCCTCGAGTCGTCGGTTCCGGGCATCTTCATCGCCGGGGACGTGAGGCACGGCTCCATCAATCGCGTCGCCGGCGCCACCGGGGAGGGAGCCACCGCGATCCGCTTCGTCCACCGACATCTGGCGTCTCTTTGAAGACCACCGCCGAGATCCTCCGGGGCCTCCCCTATTTCTCAGACCTCCCCGACGAACTGCTCGAGAAGGTGTGCGGAGAGACACAGCAGATCGACATCCCCGAAGGCAAGGTGATCATCGAGGAGGGCAGCGACTCGGAAGAGATGTACATCGTCGTCGACGGCCAACTCGTGGTCACCAAGCAGAGCGGCGACAAGGAGGTCGAACTGGGGCGGATCGGCCCCGGCGACGTGGTCGGGGAGATAGCTCTCCTCGATGATGCCCCCCGCACCGCCACCGTCTCCGCGCTCGTCGACACCCACGCCATTCGGGTCCCGGTATCGGCCTTCGAGGACCTGCTCAGCGACTCGCGCGTGGTGCGTCGCATGTTCCGCACCGTCACCTCACGCCTCCGCGGCATAGAGGACACGCTACGGCACGAGGAGAGGATGGCCGCACTCGGAAAGATGGCCGCTCAGCTCATGCACGAGCTGAACAATCCAGCCGCGGCGGTGGGCCGGAGCACCCAGGAGCTGGCCCGGCTCCAGGCAGAGCTGAGTCAGGAGGCGACCGCCCTGATCGCACACCTCGGTGACGAGGGAGTCTCCCTGGCCCGACCCGAGGAGAGACCCGAGTTGTCCCCGCTCGAGCAGAGTGACGCCGAGGGCGACATCGCCGCGTGGCTCGAGGGTGCCGGTGTCTCCGACGCCTGGGACGTCGCCCCCGCCCTGGTGGAGGCCGGTTGGACGAGAGAACGCCTCGACCGGGCCATATCGGGGGCCTCGAGCGAGATCCGGCCCCACCTCGCCCGCTGGATCGGCTTGCGGGCGGCTTCCGACCAGGTGGTGCACGAGCTGGGCATCGGGGCCCGTCGCATCTCGGAGTTGGTACGTGTCGTCAAGGAGTATTCGTTCCTCGATCGCGCTCCCATTCAGGAGGTCGACGTCACCTCCGGGATCCGGGACACGCTGATCCTCCTCAAACACAAGCTGCGCAATGTGGAAGTGACCCTCGAATTCGAGGACGACTTGCGAAAGGTCGAGGCGGCAGGCCGCGATCTGAACCAGGTCTGGACGAACCTGATCGACAACGCCGCCGACTCCATGCCTGAGAGAGGCAAGCTGAACATCTCGGCTCGGAACGCCGACCATGACATCGTGATCACCGTATCCGACACCGGGACAGGCATCCCCGAAGACCTGGTCAAGCGGATCTTCGATCCCTTCTTCACCACGAAAGAGCCGGGCAAGGGAACCGGTCTCGGTCTCCACACCGCCCACACCATCGTCGGGCGCATCGGTGGCGAGATCCACGTATCCAGCAACGACGAAGGCACCACCTTCGAAGTTCGCCTCCCCGCCATCCTCTGAAGGCCTCCAGCCTTCTGCCCCGCGCCGGTCGCCCGAAGTTGATAGTTTCGGGATCGTTGGTGAGCTAGCGAAAGGTCTGCGTATGGAAGTGTCGATGACCGTCAACGGGCGAGAGGTGACTGCCGACGTCGAAACGCGTACCCTCCTCGTCCACTTCATCCGCGAGCATCTCCGACTCACCGGAACACACGTCGGTTGTGAGACCGGTTACTGCGGTGCCTGCACCGTCCACGTCGACGGCAAGGCGATCAAGTCGTGCACGATGTTCGCCGTGCAAGCCGATGGGGCCAACATCACCACGATCGAGGGAATGGCGGCCAACGGAGAGCTGCATCCGGTGCAAGAGGGCTTCTGGGAGCGTCACGGCCTCCAATGCGGCTTCTGCACTCCCGGGATGATCATGTCCGCTTCCGCCCTGCTCGAGGAGAACGCCAAACCCTCGGAAGAGGAGATCCGGCATGGCATCGAAGGCAACCTCTGTCGCTGCACCGGATACCACAACATCGTCAGGGCGGTCGAATACGCCGGCGCGAAGATGCGGGGCGAAGAGCCGGCACCGCCCGACTGGGAAGGAGGCGAGTGATGGCCACCACGAGCGTCTTGGGCGGCTCGGTCCGCCGTAGAGAGGATCCGGCTCTCATCCAGGGGATGGGGACCTACGTCGACGACCTCGCTCCGGCAGGCACCCTCCACATCGGTTTCGTCAGGAGCCCGTTCGCCCGGGCCAAGATCAACTCGATCGACACCAGCGCTGCGGAGGAATCCCCCGGAGTCTTCGCGGTGTACACCCACGAGGATGTCGCGCACCTTGGCGAACTGCTCGCCCAGGTGGTAATCGCCAAGGCGCGGCCGCTACTGGCCAATGGCCAGGTGAACCATGTCGGCGAAGCGGTCGCCATGGTCGTCGCCGAGAGCACCTACCAAGCGCGCGACGCCGCCGATCTGGTCGACGTCGACTATGAGCCCCTGAAGCCGGTCGTCGACCTGAAGGAGGCTGCCGGCGACAGCCAGTTGGTCCACGACGACCTGGAGTCGAACACCATCATCACCTGGGAGGCCGGGCCCTGGGGCGACGAGGATGGGATCGCCCAGACCAAAGAGACCATTGCCGCCGCCAAGGAGCGCGACGACACGGTCACTGTCAGCATCGAGGCGGTCAATCAGCGTCTGATCCCGGTTGCCATCGAGCCACGCGCCGTCCTCGCCGAATGGATGGCGGGCTACAGCCGGTTCCGGGTTCATTCCACGACGCAGATCCCCCATGCTCTGATGGGTGCGATCGCCAAGACGTTCGGGCTCGACACGAATCAGGTGCATGTCACCGCCCCCGAGGTGGGAGGAGGCTTCGGCGCCAAGCTCAACATCTACAACGACGAGATCCTGACCTGCTTCGCGGCACAGAAGCTGGGACGTCCCGTCAAGTGGACCGAGACCCGCCGTGAAGCCCCCAACTCGACTATCCAGGGGCGGGGCTGGGTGGCCACCGCCACCGTCACGGGCACGAAGGACGGGGAGATCCTCGGCTACGAGCTCGACGCCCTCGCCGACATGGGGGCATACGAGCAGAACTTCACCGCCGCCATCCCCTTCCTCGGGCTCTTCGTGGGGTCCGGTCAATACAAGTTCCCCACTCACTGGAAGGTGGACTGTGTGCTGACCAACACCATGACCACCGACGCCTACCGGGGAGCGGGTCGGCCCGAGGCCGCCTACTACATCGAGAGGGCCATCGACGCCTTCGCTCGAGAGATCGGCGTCGACCCGGTCGAGGTGCGGAAGAAGAACTTCTTCGAGAAGTTCGACTCCGGTGTCACCTCCCCGATCGGGTTCGAGATCGACACCGGCGACTATGCGACCAATCTCGACAAGCTCGTCGAAGTGGCCGATTACGAAGCGCTGAAGGCGGAGCGGGACAAGGCGCGCGAAGATGGCCGCTACGTAGGCATCGGCGTGTCCGCCTACTGCGAGGTGTGCGGGTTCGCGCCAACAGCGCTCTCGGAGCTCGGCTTCTCCTGGTCGACCTACGGGCTGCCGGCCGGGTTCTACGGGACGAGCCTGGTGAGGGTCAATCCCGATGTCACCGTCACCGTCGTGACCGGGACCGGCCCCAGTGGCCAGGGCCATCAGACCACGTGGTCTCAGGTGGTCTCCGACCGGCTCGGGATCCCGCCCGAGAAAGTCAGGGTGATGCACGGCGACACCGAGGATTCCCCGATGGGGATCGGGACCTTCGGCAGCCGGTCGCTGGCCGTCGATGGCTCGGCGACGTTCCTGGCCGCCGAGCGGGTGGCCGACAAGGCCAGAGACATCGCCGCTCACCTGCTGGAGGCCTCGGCCGACGACATCGAGCTCGATTCCGAGGGGGCACACGTCACCGGGTCACCCGACAGCAGCGTTCCGTGGAGCGACATCGCCGCGGCCGCCTATCTTCCCCATCGTTTGGGTGAGAGTGAGTTGGAAGGCGGGCTCGAGTCGCATGTGATCTTCGACCCGCCCAACGCCACCTGGCCGTTCGGCTCGCATCTCGCCATGGTCGAGGTCGACCCCGACACCGGCAACGTCGAGATCCTGCGGTACATCACCGCCGACGACTGCGGCAACGTGATCAACCCGATGATCGTGGCCGGCCAGGTGCACGGCGGAGTCGTGCAGGGCATCGGCCAGGCCATGTACGAGGAGGCCATCTACGACGAAGACGGCAACCTGCTCACCAGCTCGTTGCTCGACTATCCGATTCCGGCCGCCGGCGACATGCCCATGTTCGAGCTGAGCCGCACCACCACGCCCACGTTCTGCAACTCCATGGGAGCGAAAGGCATCGGCGAGGCCGGGACGATCGGCTCGGCGCAGACCATCGTCAACGCGGTGGTCGACGCGCTGGCTCCGCTCGGTGTGAAACACGTCGACATGCCGCTGAGGCCGAAACGGGTCTGGGCTGCAATCCAGGAAGCGAGGGGTTGAACCATGTATCCACGACCATTCGACTATGTAGCCCCGACCTCTCTCGATGAGGCGTTCGGAGCTCTTGGTGACGACGCCAAGGTCATGTCGGGAGGGATGAGCCTCATCCCCTTGATGAAGATGCGGTTGTTCTCACCCGGGGTCGTGGTCGACATCGGGCGCATCGACGGCCTGGACGGCGTCGAGGACATCGGTGACCACATAGAGATCGGCGCCCTCGTCCGTCATGCCACGACTGCATCGAACGAGCTGGTGAAGGCCAACGCAGCCGCACTGGCTGCCGCGGCCGCCCTGACCGGAGACGTCCAGGTGCGCAATCGAGGCACCACCTGCGGGGCTCTGGCTCACGCCGACGTGGCCGCAGACCAGCCCGCAGGCGCTCTCGCTTGTGGTGCGGTGATGATCGCCCAGTCGAGCTCGGGTACCCGCGAGATCCCGGCCTCGGAGTTCTTCGTGGACTCCCTCACCTCCGCACTGAGCTCCGACGAGATCCTCACCTCGATCCGGGTCCCCAAGACCGGGCCGGGCGAGGGATCGGCCTACGACAAGCTGGGCCGACGGGGCGGTCACTCCGACTACGCCGTCGCCGGCGCCGCCGCCTGGATCAAGAAGTCCAACGGCTCCATCGAGGACGCCCGCGTCGGCGTCACCGGTGTCGGGACCAAGCCCGCGCTCGCCGCCGGCGTCGCCGAGGCTCTGATCGGTACCGACGGATCGGACGAGGCGGTCAAGGCGGCCGCTGAGAAGGCGGTCGAAGACATCACCGTCCTCGAGGATCTGTACGGATCGGAGGAGTACAAGGCCCATCTCGCCAAGGTCTACGTCGCCCGGGCGGTGAAACAGGCCCTGGCCGCCATCTAGAGCCCAAGCACCATTCTGTGAGGTCCACCGACACTGAGTGTCCGTAAACCCTCACAGAACGGTTCAGGGGCGGCGGAAGTTGGCCGGGGACCGGGCGATGAGGACGTCGCAGGGGGCGTGGCCGAGGAGGCCTTCGGCGACACTGCCCAACAGGACCATGCGCGTTGCAGAAGCCCCGCGGCTTCCCACCACGACCAGGTCGGCGTTGCGTCGACGCACCGACTCGTCGATGGTCTCCGCCGGAGGTCCGTCGGTGACCATGGTCCGGACTTGCCCGTTCCACTCCTGGCTGAACTCGAGCATCCGGTCGCGGGCCGCCTCCATCCGCTCGCGTCGTGAAGCGTCCATCTCCTCCCGGAACAAACCCGCCTCGGCAAGCATCGAATCGAATCGTGACGGCAGCGAGTAGAGCACCGTCACCTCGGCCTCCGAGCTCATCTGAAGAGCCCGCTCCACCGCCACCCGGGAAGCCTGGGAGAAGTCCACTGCGGCGATGATCCGCCGATAGGGCACCCGCGGCTGGCGTCGCACCACCAGCACGTCGCTGAGCGCCATGTGTGCCACCCGCCGGGTGATAGGGCCGGCGGCGAAGGCATCGACCGTCGACGAGCCCAGGAGGATGAGGTCGGCCTTCTTGGCGCGCGATGCCAGCTCCCAGGCAGGAGACCCCTTGACCACGTCGAGGGTCACCTCGACGTCGGTTCGCTCCGACAGCCAATCCTCGATCCTCCGCGCCTCGGCCGTCTGATGATCACGCATGAGCCGGGCCAACCCCGGGTCGATCATCGCCTCGCCCACAGGTTCGAGCACGTGAACCAGATTGACGGTGGAGTCGCCCTCTTCGGCGAGAATCCGGGCCCGGTCAGCGACCCGGCGTCCCATTGCCGTGAGGTCTATCCCCGCTACGAGAGTTCGGGTCATCGTGCTCCCAGGTGCACGGCGGCGACTCTAACCATCGGCGATGTCGAAAGGGCTCGCAACGGCGAGCGCTGAGGGAAGCCGTCGCATGTATTCGGCGCGTCCGATCACGACAGCACCGAGGGATTCGAGGTGCGGTGTCTGCCATTGCACGTCGAGCAAGTGGCCCCCCTGATTCATGACCACGACGAGGTGGACCAGCGCCACCTTCGAAGCGTCTCGGGCCAGGTGGAACATGGACTCTCCAGCAAACAGACCTCCTATCGCCACACCGTAGAGACCTCCCACGAGGTGACCCTCGATGTCCCAAACCTCGATCGAGTGGGCCCACCCCAACCTGTGCAGCTCGGTGTAGGCCTCGATGAACTCCGGGGTTATCCAACCGTTGGGACGGTCTGCCTCGGCACAGCCCTCGATGACAGCCTCGAAGTCCTCATCGACCGAGACCAGGTAGCGCCGGGTCGACTGGCGGAGCGACCGTGACACCTTGAGACCTCGGAGCGGGATGATCGCCCGATCTACGGGAGACCACCACCCCAGATGCCCGTCGGGAAGTTTCATCGGGAACATCCCCTTCCGGTACGCCTGGAGGATGGTGCCCGGCTCGAGGTCACCGCCCACCGCTACCACGTCGCCGTCCGCCGTGGCCGGGTCGGGCAACTCGAATCGTGAAGGGAGCGGCTCTACTGGCACACGCCTGATTGTGTCAGAAGCGCGCCTCCCCGCGTTCGTCTTAGTCTGACCCGCATGCGAGCACTGATCTGTCACGAGTACGCGGGCATCGATGCGCTTCGGGTGGGCGAGCTACCCGATCCGGACCCGGGACCGGGGAGCATCCTCATCGAAGTGGAGGCGGTGACGGTCAACTTCGCCGACACGCTCATGGTCAAAGGCGAGTACCAGATCCGTCCCGAGCTCCCATTCGCACCCGGGTATGAGATGGCCGGGACCGTCCTGGAGGTCAACCAGGCACCGGGCCTCTCCCCCGGTGACCGGGTGGCCGGGTTCGCCTTTCACGGTGGTCTGGCCGAGAAAGCGGTGATCGAGGCACGGAATGCCGTCCAGCTTCCCGACTCCCTCGACTCGGATGTGGCCAGCACGCTCCCCGGTGGGTACGGAACCTCCTATCACGCCCTGGTCGACAGAGGCCGGCTACAACCCGGGGAGAACCTGTTGGTCCTGGGGGCTTCGGGCGGCGTCGGGATGGCCGCCGTTCAGATCGGGGATGTCATCGGGGCCAACGTCATCGCCGCAGTGTCCACCGACGAGAAAGCAGAGGCGGCGAGAAAGGCGGGCGCAGACCAGATCATCCGTTACGACAGCATCTCCATCAGACAGGGAATCGAGGAGGCAACGGACGGAAAGGGCGTCGACATCGTCTACGACCCCGTCGGTGGCGACATCACCGAGCAGGTGCTCCGGTCGACGAACTGGAACGGCCGGCTGCTGGTGGTCGGGTTCGCGGCCGGGGGCATCCCGTCGATCCCATTGAACCTCCCGCTACTGAAGGGCAATGCGATCGTGGGAGTGTTCTGGGGTCGGTTCACCCAGGAGGAGCCCGAGCGTCACCAGGAGAACTTCGCCCGCATCATCGCATGGGCGGACGAGGGAAAGATCGCTCCGATCATCCAGAAGCGCTTCAACCTCGACGACTCCAAGGCGGCGCTGCAATGGTTGGCCGACCGGAAAGCCGTGGGACGGGTGATAGTCAACCCATGACCGAGTTCGTGGTCATCGGTGGGGGCATCGCCGGCGTGTCAGCCGCCGCTCATCTCGCTCCACACGGCTCGGTGATCCTGCTGGAGAAGGAGTCGAGTCTCGCCTATCACACCTCCGGGCGCTCGGCGGCGATGCTGGTCGAGGACTACGGCTCCGACGGGGCGCGTCCCCTGGTGAAGGCGGCGCGCCGTTTTCTCGAGAAACCGCCCGAGGACGCGGTCGACAGCCCCCTCCTCTCCGACCGGGCGGTGATGTGGATCTCGGGACGGGGAACCTCGGGCACCCTGGAGAAGCAGGCTGCCGAGGCACAGGAGCGGGGGGCACGTTGCCAGCTGCTCACCCCTGACGAGGCGATGGAGCACGTGCCCGCGCTCCGCGCAGACTGGCTGGAAGGGGCTCTCTACGAGCCGTCGGGCGCCGACATCGACGTCGCCGGACTGCATCAGGCGTTCGTTCGCATCGCCAGGAGCCATGGTGCCGAGATCCGGGCCCACGCCGCCGTCACGGAGATCGAGAGGCACGGCACAACCTGGTCGGTGCGTTCGGGCGAGAATGTGGTGAGAGCCGAGGCCGTCGTCAACGCCTCCGGTGCATGGGGCGATCGCGTTGCCACCATGGCCGGAGTCGACCCGATCGGGCTCCAACCCATGCGTCGCACCGCCTTCATGGTCCCGGGGAGCGAGGGGTCGACAAATTGGCCGATGGTGGTGGAGACCGACGAGCGCTTCTACTTCCGGCCCGACGGCGTCCAATTCCTCTGCTCGCTGGCCGAGGAGGTGCCTTCGGAGCCGGGGGACGCCAGGCCCCGTATGGAAGACGTCGCGCTGGCGATCGAGCGGATCAACGAAGCAACGACTTTCGCCATCCGCACGGTCAACTCCCAATGGACCGGGCTGAGGACATTCGCCCCGGACCGCGACCTGGTCATCGGTGAGGACCCCTCCGCTCCCGGTTTCTACTGGCTGGTCGGCCAGGGTGGCATCGGGATCCAGACCTCGCCCGGCTACGGGAAGTTGCTCGCCTGCCTGGCCACCGGTGAGAGCCTCCCCGACCACTACACCGCCGCCGGTGTCGACCCGGAGAGAACATCCCCGGCTCGCTTCCGCTGAGTCGAACAATTGGGGGTCACAGGCGGCTTCCTGATGCCACAATGGCGGATCCCTTGGACACTCCCGTAGTCGTCGACGGCCTCTCCAAGACCTTCAAGGTCCCGGTTCGCGAAGCCGGCCTGGGCCAGTCTGTGATCAGCCTTTTCCGTCGGGAGTTTCGCAACGTCGAGGCGGTGAAGGAGATCAGCCTCAGGCTTGGGAGGGGCGAGATCGTCGGTTTCCTCGGGCCCAACGGGGCCGGCAAGACCACCACCATCAAGATGCTGACCGGTCTGCTGTTTCCCACGGACGGCACGGCACGTGTCCTGGGGCACGAGCCCTGGCGCCGGGAAAAGGAGCTCCTGAGACGCATCGCACTCGTCATGGGTCAGCGCAACAACCTCGCCTGGGATCTCCCCGCAGTGGACTCTTTTGAGCTCAACAAGGCCATATACGGCATCCCCGACGACGTCTTTCGGGAACGAAAGGCGTCCTACATCGAGATCTTGGATGTGGCCGACATCGCCACCAAACCGGTGCGCAACCTGTCGCTCGGTGAACGGATGAAGATGGAGATAGTTGCTGCATTGCTCCACGGCCCCGAGATCCTCTTCCTCGACGAGCCCACCATCGGGCTCGACGTGACGATGCAGCGGAGGCTCCGCCAGTTCATCCTCGACTACAACGCCGACACCGGTGCCACCGTCCTGCTCACCAGTCACTACATGGCGGACGTCTCCGCACTCGTCTCCAGGGTGATCGTGATCGATCGCGGTTCGATCCTCTACGACGGCCCCCTTGCCGGCCTCTCCGACCGGTTTTCGGCGCACAAGACGATCAGGGTGGAGGCACACGACCTCCCCGCCGACTTGGAGCGGTTGGGCCGGGTCCTGGAGCGGAACGCGGCCCGGGCGTCGATCGAGGTACGACGCGAGGACGTGTCCTCGGTTGCCGGGCACCTGCTCACCGTGGCCACAGTCACCGATCTGGCCATCGAGGAGACCCCCCTGGAGGACGTGATCGACCGGGTGTTCGCGAACGAAGGGGCGGCGAGTGACCACACCGAGGACTGAGTTCAGCCTGGCCCGGTACTACCGGGCGGGAATGCGCCTCGGGTTCCAGCGCGAGATCCAGTACCGGATCCGTACCACGCTCATGATCCTCGGCTTCATGGTCGAGCCCATCATCTACCTCGCGGTCTGGACCACCGTGGCGGAGGCCCAGGGTGGGGAGATCGCCGGCTTCACCACGGGGACTCTCGCCGCCTATTACATCGTCTGGACCCTGGTCCGGGTCTACAACCTCGGCTTCGCCCCGGATGCCTGGGAGTGGCGGATCCGGGAGGGACGGATGAACGACTTCCTGTCGCAGCCGATCCATCCTTTCCACCGTGACTTCACGTTCTTCGCCGGAGGCAAGTTCGTATTCACCCTGGTTTGGATCCCTGTCGCCTCTTTCCTCACCCTCATCTTCGAGCCCACGATCGAGTGGGCGGTGGTCAACGTTGTCGGGTTCGTGATCGCCTTGTGGGGAGGGTTCGCGGTCCGGTTCGTCGTCCTCTACCTGTTGGGGATGATCAACTTCTGGACCACCCGGGGGGCAGCCATCTTCGGCATCTTCGTCGCCTCCGAGTTGCTGCTCTCGGGGCGTCTGGTGCCTCTCGAGCTGATGCCGGGCTGGGTGGCAGACATCGCGGCGTGGCTCCCCTTCAAGTGGACGTTCCAGTTTCCGATCGACACCCTGATCGGGCGTCTCGACCCGGGTCAGGTGGTTGCCGGGATAGCCGCCCAGGTCCTATGGACCGCGTCGATCGGCTTGGTGTTCGTCGCAGTATGGAAGCGGGCGATCCGGCGATATGGGGCGGTGGGCAATTGAGCCGGCCGGCTGGCCCGATCGTTCTCGCCCGCCTCCACCTCCGGCTCGGGGCATTGAACGAGCTGCAGTACCGGGTCAACTTCTGGGTGCAGCTGTTCAACTCCGGGCTCAACCTGGCCACCGGGCTGATCGCCATCGCCGTCGTCTACAACCAGACCGACACACTGGGCGGCTGGAGCTCGGCGGAGCTCCTCGCCGTGCTCGGAGTCCATGTGCTCATCGGCGGGTTCTTGAGGACGTTCGTCGTGCCCAACATGTGGTCGTTGATACGGGATGTCCAGGAGGGGACCCTCGACTACACCCTCACCAGACCCGCCGACTCTCAACTGATAGTGAGCGTCCGCCAGATCAACATTTGGAATCTCATCGACGTGGTCCTGGGGGCGGGAGTGGTGGCATGGGCTCTCCGGGAGATGCAATCACAGCTGACGGGAACGGGACTGGTGGCTTTCGGCGTCACCCTGGTGTGCGGCGCCGCCATCGTCTATGCGATCTGGCTGACCGCCGTCACCATCGCCTTCAAGGCAGTCGACATCGGTGACCTCATGCAAATCCTCAACGGCGTCTACGAGGCGGGTCGATGGCCGGTGACGATCTACCCGCTGTGGCTACGTGGCTCATTGACCGTGATCATCCCGCTCGCCTTCGCCATCACCGTCCCCGCCGAGATCGTCACCGGGCGCGTCGGGTGGGGGTGGCTGGTCGCCGCGGTTGGAGTGGCCGGTCTCGCCCTGCTGGTGAGCCGGTCGATATGGAAGTGGGGGATCCGCAACTACTCGGGGGCGTCGGCCTGACCCTTCGGCTCAGACCCCGGCGCCACGTCGTTCGAGAAAGTCGGCGAGGGGCGTCGGCATGCTGGCGGCGCGCGAGCCCCAGTCGTATACGACCGCGGTGCGCGCCAGCCGGTCGTGCCATGCCTGGCGCTGGGGGTCGAAGACCACGCCCAGGAGGCCGAGGCCGAAGACGATGAAACTGAGTGGGTAGGTGAGCACCCGGATTAGAGGCTGTCGTGGGGCCATGGCGACGCGTCCGTCGGCACTCACGACCCGGAGCCCGAGGATCGCTTTGCCGATGGTCTTGCCGAACACCGCGTAGCTCATCCACAAGTAGAGGGCCGAGACCATGAGGAGGGCTACCCCGTACGCCAGCGCCGAGGTATCGGGCAGAGAGAATCCCGGGGCGACGAGGCCGACGACGAACACGACGCCGGCAACTGCCAGGGTGAGGCCAAAGCTGACCACCGCCCCGTCGATGATGACGGCGAGGAGTCGGGTCAACGGTCCGCCGTACCGTCCCGTCTTGACGCCCTCCCTGTCCTCCCGATGCTCCTCGACCCAGTCGACCAGCCGGCCCGGGCCCTCGGGGTACTCGCCGGGTTGCCGCCCGATCAGGCGATTTGACGCTCGGAGGATGATCTCGTCCAGGCCCACCAGAGGGCGCCGGAAGAAGTCGAGTGCCGACCCGGTGAGATGACCGGTGCTCTCGAGCACGATCTCAGGGATGCCCGCCCGGTCGACCAGACCCTCCACGTCGATCCGGGACATGAGAGTGTCCACGTCGACACGCCGGAGGAGACGATCGACATCGACCCGATCGAGCAGGAAGTTCACATCCACACGCCCGAGGAGACGATCGACATCGACGCGATCGAGCACGAGGTTCACATCCACACGGCGGAGCAGTCGATCCACGTCGACTCGCTCCAACAGCGCGTCGAGATCGACGTGGTCGAGCAGCGCGTTGGGGTCGACGATGTCGAGAACACGCTCGCTGGCACCGGAGGCCATGCGGCCAAGGAGGCTCTTTCGTTGATTTCGTGTCTCACCCGCCATTCGCTACCCCTACCCGGTGACTGCCCCATTGGAGGCGGAGCCCACCAGCCGGGCATACTTGGCCAGTGCTCCGGTCGGGTAACGGGCCTCCCGGGGACTCCATTCTCTACGCCGTCCCTCGAGAGTCTCCTCGTCGACGAGTACATCGAGACTACGGGCGGGTACGTCGACCCTGATCGTGTCGCCCTCCGCGACCAGCCCGATGGGCCCGCCGACCTCTGACTCTGGTGCGATGTGCCCGATGCACAATCCGGTCGTCCCGCCGGAGAACCTGCCGTCGGTGATCAGGAGCACGTCCTTGCCCAGACCCGCGCCTTTGATGGCTGCGGTGATTTGGAGCATCTCCCGCATCCCGGGCCCGCCCTTGGGGCCTTCGGTTCGGATCACGACGACGTCACCGGGTCGGATCTGATGGTCGAACAATGCTCGCAACGCGTCCTGCTCGCCGTCGAAGACCCGAGCCGGGCCCTCCCGTCTCTCCAGCTCGATCCCGGCCAGCTTCACCACTGCCCCCTCGGGAGCGAGATTTCCCCGCAGGATGGCAATGCCTCCTTCCGCGGCCAGAGGATCGTCGAACGACCTGATCACCTCGCTCCCCTCCAGGGCCTCGACGTCGGCCAGGTTCTCCGCCATCGTCTCTCCAGTGACCGTGAGCACGTCGCCATCGAGGAGCCCCTCGTCGAGGAGCGCCTTGAGCACGCCGGGCACGCCACCGACCCCGTCGACGTCGACCATGTGGTAACGCCCGAATGGCTTGAGGTCGCCGACATGTGGTGTCTTGCGGGATATGCGGTCGAAATCCTCCAGCTCCAGCTCCACATCGGCCTCGTGGGCGATGGCGAGGAGGTGGAGGACCGCGTTGGTGGAGCCCCCGAGCGCCATCACAGTGGTGATTGCGTTCTCGAATGCGGGTCTGGTCATGATCCGACGGGCGGTGATGCCGGCCTCCAACAGACCCATCACTGCCTCACCTGAGTTGCGGGCGTATTCGCGCAGCCTCGGGTCGATCGCCGGGACCGTGGCCGAGCCGGGTAGCGAGATTCCGATCGCCTCGCCCACCGAGGCCATGGTGTTGGCGGTGAACATCCCGGCGCAGGAGCCGGCGCCCGGACATGCGGCGCGTTCGATCTCGGTCAACTCGTCCCGGCTGATCCGCCCCTCGGACTCGGCGCCGATGCCCTCGAAGACGTCGACGATCGAGATGTCGCGACCTTGGTATCGGCCGGGCAGGCTCGATCCGCCGTACAAGAACACCGCGGGCAGGTCCAGGCGCGCCGCGGCCATCATCATCCCGGGGAGGGATTTGTCACAGCCTGCGATCGAGACCATGGCGTCGAACCGCTCGGCGTGCATCACCAACTCGACCGAGTCGGCGATCACCTCACGGGAAACCAGCGAGGCTCGCATTCCTTCGTGCCCCATCGAGATTCCGTCGGAGACGGCGATGGTTGAGAACACCAGTCCCACTCCCCCGGCTTCGACCACACCTGCTTTGGCGTGCTCGGACAGCTCCGGGCCGGTCACGTTGCAGGGCGTCACCTCGTTGCCGGCAGACACCACCCCGACCTGAGCCTTGTCGAAGTCCTCGTCGGTCAGGCCGACCGCTCGAAGCATGGCGCGCGCCCCTGCCTTCGCCGCTCCTTCGGTCACGTCTCGTGATCTGGTCTTGGTCGTCATCGCTTCGATCCTACGGCTCCGTTTGGGCGAGCCGGTTCGAAACGACGACAATCCACCCATGGCCACGATCTACTACGACCGCGATTGCGACCCCGACCTGATCAAGCAGGGAAAGGTGGCCGTGATCGGATACGGAAGCCAGGGGCATGCCCATGCCCGCAACCTCGCCGAATCCGGGGTGGACGTGGTCGTCGGGCTACGACCCGGATCCGCCAGTGCAGCCGCCGCAGAGGAGGCGGGCTTGGAGGTGATGTCGGTCCCCGATGCGGTGGCCGCCGCCAAGGTCGTGATCCTGTTGGTCCCGGACGAGATCATGGCGGAGATCTACGCCCGAGACGTCGCTCCCGGCCTCGAAGAGGGCGACACACTCCTGTTCGCCCACGGCTTCAACATCCATTTCGGCGCCATCGTTCCTCCTGAAGGAGTGAATGTGGCCATGGTCGCTCCCAAAGGGCCGGGCCACCTGGTCCGCCGCACGTTCGAGGAGGGCTCGGGGACGCCCTGTCTCCTCGCCGTCAATCAGGACGCCACCGGGAATGCCAGGGACATCGCCCTCTCCTATGCCTCCGCCATCGGAGGCGGGAGAGCCGGAATCCTCGAGACCACCTTCCAGGAGGAGACCGAGACCGACCTCTTCGGCGAGCAGGTCATCCTCTGCGGTGGTATCGCCGAACTGATCAAGGCGTCGTTCGAGACTCTCGTCGAGGCCGGCTATCAGCCCGAGTCCGCTTACTTCGAGACCCTCCACGAGCTCAAGCTGATCGTCGACCTCCTCTACGAGGGCGGGCTGTCGTGGATGCGCTACTCGGTGTCCAACACCGCCGAGTACGGCGACTACACCCGGGGCAACCGCATCGTCACCGACGAGACCCGTGAGGAGATGAGGAGAGTCCTCTCCGAGATCCAGTCGGGAGCGTTCGCCAACGAGTGGCTGGCCCAGGCCCGGGAGGGGGCTCCGTTCCTCCACGAGCAGCGCGCCGCCAACCGCTCGCACCAGATCGAGGAGGTCGGCGCCGAGCTGCGCGGCCTGATGCCCTTCCTCGACCCCAAGACCGCCCCCTGATGCCTCCGTTTTCGCGCATCAGGTGCGCTGATCACGCGCC
>CAZYCX010000042.1:0-22464 GCA_964645875.1 uncultured Acidimicrobiaceae bacterium | reverse complement strand
CTAGGAGGAGGAATGGCGCAGCCACCAAAACTGACCGATGAACAGAGGAGAGCCGCACTCGCCAAGGCCGCCGAGGCCAGACGCGTGCGAGCCGAGGTGAAGGAGCTGCTCAAGACCGGGTCGCTACGCATCGCCGATCTCTTCTCGCGGGCCGAGTCCGATGAGTTGATCGCGGGTCTCAAGGTCGCGTCACTCATCGCCTCGATGCCCGGCACCGGGAAGATCAAGGCGAAGCGGCTCATGGAGTCGCTCGGCATCGCCGAGAATCGGCGGATTCGTGGGCTCGGTGACAAGCAGAAGGAAGCGCTGATCGCCGAGTTCTCCTGAGTGATCATCACCATCTCGGGCCGGCCGGGTTCCGGCAAGAGTGCGGTGGCCAAACGGGTAGCCGAGAAGCTGGGGTTGCGACATGTCTCCGCCGGCGACTTCATGCGTGAGATGGCCTCAGAGCGTGGTGTCTCCATCCTCGAGTTGTCCCGTTCGGCAGAAGAGGGCGAATCGATCGACCACGAGATCGATGATCGCACCGCGCAGCTGGCCGAGGAGGGCGACGACTTCGTGATGGACGCTCGGCTGGGGTGGCACTTCGCCCCCGACTCGGTGAAGGTCTTCCTGGAGGTGCGTCCCGAGGTTGCGGCGCAGCGCATATACGGCGCAGCGAGAGGGGCCGAACACGAGAACGTCACCTTGGAGGACACCGAACGTGCGATCGCCAGGCGAACCGAGTCCGAGAAGAAGCGATACCTGACCTATTACGGGCTCGACTACACCGACCACTCTCACTACGACCTGGTGGTCGACACCTCCGACCGCAACATCGCCCAGGTGGCGGCCGTCATTGTCGACCACGTCCAGGACTCTTGATCTGGCGTGGCCTGGGCCATGAGGTAACCTGAGGAGGCTCAGCCACCCCTTCGAAGGAAGAAATGAAGCTCGAAGACGTAATCGACCAGATCGGCAACCGTTTCGCGACCGTTGTCGTCGCCTCCCGCCGGGCCCGTCAGATCAACAGCTATTTCCACCAGCTGGGCGTCGGCTATGGCGAATTCGTACCCCCGCAGGTGCATTCCCTGTCCCGCAAGCCGTTGACGATCGCCATGGAGGAGATCGCAGAGGGCAAGGTCGCAGTAGAGACCGTCGAGGAATAGATGCTGCGCGGTCGGCGAGTCGTACTCGCCGTCACCGGAGGCGTCGCCGCCTACAAGTCCGCATACCTCGCCCGGCGCCTGGTCGAAGTCGAGGCCGAGGTCGAGGTAGCCCTCACCGAATCGGCACTCGAGTTCGTCGGAGCCCAGACTTTTGCCGCCATCACCGGACACCAGCCTCACACTGGCTTCTTCGGCAAGGAGATCGTCTCTCCCCACACCGACCTCGCCCAGTGGGCCGATCTCGTCGTGGTGGCCCCGGCCACCGCGGCGACCATCGCCAGGGTCGCCAATGGTCTCTCCGACGACCTGGTCTCAGCCATCCTGCTCGCCTACACCGGCCCGGTGCTGATTGCCCCCGCCATGCACACCGAGATGTGGGAGCACCCGGCCACCGGGCGGAACATCGACACGCTGCGCGGCGACGGCTACCACATCATCGGGCCTGAGTCCGGGCCTCTGGCCGGGGGAGATGTGGGTACCGGGCGGGTAGCTGAGCCCGACGACATCCTCGAGGCCATCGTGAGTCTGCTCGCCCCTGCCGCTGACGCTCGCCGCTACCTGGTCACCGCCGGTGGAACCCGCGAGCCGGTCGACCCCGTTCGGTTCCTCGGAAATCGTTCGTCGGGGAAGATGGGTCATGCCATCGCCAACGAGGCGGCACGGCGAGGCATGGAAGTCACCCTCGTGACAACGTCAGATCTCCCGGTGGTGTCGGCGGTCAAGGTGATCTCTGTCGAGACCGCGCAAGAGATGCTCGAGGCCGTTGCGGGGATCGAGACCGACGTGGCGGTCATGGCGGCAGCAGTCGCCGATTTTCGGCCTGCCAACCCCAGTCAGGGCAAGCTCTCCCGATCGGAAGGTCTCGACTCGATAGACCTCGAGCCCAACCCCGACATCCTTGCCTCCGTGGTGGCGAGAGAGCCCCGCCCGTACATCGTCGGATTCGCCGCCGAGACTGGTGACCTCGACCGGGCCATCGAGAAGGCCAAGACGAAGAACGCCGACCTGCTCGTCTACAACGACGTCAGCGAGCCTGGCTCAGGGTTCGGGACCGACACCAACCGGGTGGTGGTGATCGACGGTGCCGGGAACACCGACGCCTGGCCGGTGATGCCGAAGGACGAGGTGGCGGCGCGTCTCATCGATCGCATCATGGATGAGGGAGAGGCGAAGGGTTAACCTCGCCCTTCGATGCGAACGTCTTACTTCACCTCAGAGTCGGTCACCGAAGGCCATCCCGACAAGGTGGCGGATGCCATCTCCGACTCCGTGCTCGATGCTGCCCTCAGGCTGAATCCGCTCTCGAGAGTGGCCTGTGAGTCTTTCGTCACCACCAAGCTCGCCGTGGTCGGTGGCGAGGTGCGCATCGGTGCCGAGCTCGACATCGACACCATCGTGCGAGACACCGTCGAACGCATTGGATACAACGGATTCGACGAGAGCTTCGCCGCCTCCACGATCACCGTCGAGAACTACGTCCACGAGCAAAGCGCCGACATCGCCGAAGGTGTGGATCGAGAGCTCGGAGCGGGCGATCAAGGACTCATGTTCGGCTTCGCAGTCACCGAGACCGACCAACTGATGCCACTGCCGATCCAGCTCGCCCATCGTCTCGCCGAGCGTCTCAGCGAGGCACGCAAGAAAGGCCAGCTCGAATATCTGAGGCCCGATGGGAAGACACAGGTCATGGTGCGTTACGAAGGAGACACTCCAACTGCCGTCGAGAAGATCCTCATCTCGACCCATCACGCCCCCGGCCAGGATCAGACGGCGATGAAGCACGACGTGTATGAGGCGGTGGTGCGGGAGGTGATCCCGGATCATCTCCTCCCGTCCGAGATCGAGTTCATCTTCAACCCGAGCGGCCGCTTCGAGATAGGAGGGCCCGTGGCCGACACCGGTCTGACCGGGCGGAAGATCATCGTCGACACCTACGGCGGCTATGCACGGCACGGGGGTGGCGCATTCTCGGGCAAGGACTCGACCAAAGTGGACCGCTCCGCTGCCTACGCCGCCCGCTGGGCCGCCAAGAATCTGGTCGGGGCCGGGTTGGCCGACCGTCTCGAGATCCAACTCGCCTACGCCATCGGCAAGCCAGAGCCTTTCTCCATCCACGTGGAGACCTTCGGAACCGAGAAGATCGACCCGGCAAAGATCGAGGACGTCGTCTCGGAGGTCTTCGACTTCCGGCCCGCATCGATCATCGACCAGCTCGGCCTGACTCAACCCGTCTTCGCCGCGACGGCCGCCTACGGGCACTTCGGGCGTCCCGAATTCCGCTGGGAACGGCTCGATCGGGTCGACGACATCAAGAACGCCGCCGGAGTGTGACCCCGGCGGCGCGTGTCGTACCCGACGTCGCCTCTTTCGCCGTCGACGAGGGCTTCTGGTACTCGATTCCCGAACATCTCGGCTCAGACTTGTTCGTCGGTTCCATCGTCCGCGTCCCCCTGTCCGGGAGGCGTGTCCGAGGCTGGGTCGTCGAGTTGTCAGATGATCGTGAGGGCCAACTCAAGGACATCGCCGGGATATCGGGGTCGGCCCCCGTCTTCGACGCCGGCCTGTTGAAATCGCTCATCTGGACCGCCCGCCACTACGTCGCTCCGCAGTCGACGCTCCTGGGGCGAGCCAGCCCGCCGAACCTTCCCAGGCAGATTCCCGATCCCCTCCCGGTCCCCGACACCTCCGGGGGGAGACATCCCATCCTCGAGGTGGCTGAGAAGTCCGCCTCCGGTCGGAGGAACCCGGTGGCCGCTGTCATCGGCAACTGGCGGCGGTTCGACTGGCTCGATGGAATAGGTCCCGCGTTGAGTGCGGGGGGGTCGGTGCTCGTAGTGGCCGCCACCGCGGCGGAGGTGGTCCAGATCGAAGAGGAGGCTGCCAACTACTGGGGTGACCTGGTGGTGGGTGTCACTGGCGAGGACGACAAGAAGGACACCAAGGCCTGGGAAGACGCCCAGTCTCCGCCTCGGCTGGTCGTCGGGACTCCCAAGACGGCGGCATGGCACGTCCAACGGATGAGCATGGCCATCGTCCTCGAGGAGGGCCGCCGGGCCATGAAGGATCGGCAGACTCCGACCGTCCACGTACGTGAGATCTTGCGAACCCGGAGCCGGATCGAGGGCTTCAACCTGGTGTTCTTCGGCCCGACGCCGAGCGTCGAGCTGCTGTCCGCCGGTGCCGAGGTCATCCACACCGCCAACCGGTCCTGGCCTCTGGTCGAAGTGGTCGACCGCTCCGAGGACATGCCCGGTGCGGGCTTCATCTCGGATCGGGCGCTAGCCGCCATCGGGGGAATGGCAAAGGCCGGAAGGCGTGTATTCGTGTTCACCCACCGCCGAGTCGGGTTTGCCTCCATGAGGTGCACGAGGTGCCGCCGACTCCGTGTGTGTGCGAACTGCTCCTCACGTGTGGGGAGAGTCGACGAATGTCCCAAGTGCCGAGCTCGGATCGAGGCCTGCACCAATTGCGGGGGATCGGAGTTCGAGGAGATGGGGACGATTCCCGAGCGGTTGGTTGCCGACATCGAACGCAGGTTGGGGCCACGTGCAGCCGCCGTCCACCCCGCCGAGGCCCGGGTTACGGTCGGCACCGAGCGTGACCTGACCGGTCTCCCCCTGGTCGACCTGGCGGTGGCGGCCGACGTCGACGGGATGTTGATGGGCGCGGGCTACCGGACCAGCGAGGAAGCCCTCAGGCAACTGGCGCGTCTCGGTCTGGCAGTGGGGGATGGCAAGGGCAGCCGTCTGATGCTCCAGACCAGCCATCCCGAGTCCCTCCTCGTCACCACCATGCGACGCGGGGATCCCATCCCCTACCTGGAACGAGTTCTCGTGGAGAGGGCTCGTGACGGCTCGCCACCGGCGTCCGAGATGCTCGTCGTCGAGATCCGGGGCGAGGTACCCGATTCTGCTCCCGATGACCTCGCTTCCATCCCGGGCGCGGTGATCATGGGGCCGATGAGCATCCCGGAAGGACGACGCTGGCTCTTGACCGGCGACCTGGGCGAAGCTCGACTGGACCTGAGAAAGGTGGTGGCCCGATGGCGGGACAAGGGAGCCACGGTGCGGGTCGACGCCGACCCCATCGACATCTGACCCTCATGGTGGCGCACCCGTGAGCAGAGAAGACCAGGAGACCTGGGACCGCAAGCACTCCCGGAGCATGCCGGCCCCGGTGATTCAACCACCCCCGCCACCACCGTTGTTCGCACACATGGAGCGAGAGTTCCCCCGTGAGGGCCGCGTCCTCGAGATCGCCTGTGGCCGGGGGGAGGGAGCGGTCTGGCTGGCCAGCCGCGGCCTGGACTACCACGGGGTCGACGTGTCCCCGGTGGCGATCGATATGGCTCGACGGTTCGTGGACGCCTACCGATTGGTTGATCGCTGTCGGCTCGAGGTCTGGGACCTGGATGAAGGTCTGCCTCCGGGGGAGCCCGTCGACCTCCTCTTCTGTCACATGTTCCGTGATCCGCGCCTCTATGAGGAGATGATCGAGCGGGTGATGCCTGGAGGGCTGCTTGCCATGGCCGTCCTCAGTGAAGTGGGCGGCCAGCCGGGGGAGTATCGGGCCGCTCCGGGAGAACTGAGTGGCGCCTTCGGTCACCTGGACGTCCTCGATGAGGGCGAGGGAGACGGGGTGGCGAGGATCCTGGCCAGGAAGGGGTAGGTATTCTCTCGATGTCGCTCCCGGCAGCAGCTACCTATTGCATTCGTTTTCCTAATGCAGAGGGGCCGATATACCGGCCCTGACGAAACGAGAAGCTGGAACCTCTCCCGGACTTTCATTCTATTCGCACCAGGGTCGGATATTCGGCCCTGGTGCATTAGGAAACCGTGGTCGATAGCGAGCATGCTCGGCCGTAGAATCCGCTCATGCTCCGGGTCGGTTCCATCGTCATCCGTGTCGACGACATCGAACGTCAGGCCTGTTTCTGGGAGGCAGCCCTGGGATACGAGCGGCGGGCCGGAGACGATGACGACTTCATTCTGCTGCGTCCCAAAGACGGTTCCGGGCCCAACGTCTCCCTCGACGCGGTACCGGCGCCAATGCAATTACCCCCACGGATCCATCTCGACCTCTATGCCGAAGACCAGTCCGCCGAGGTCGAACGACTCCTCGACCTGGGTGCCACCGAGGTCCACTGGGACAAGCGGCCACCGGACGCCGACTACGTGATCATGGCCGACCCCGAGGGCAACCGATTCTGCGTGGTGGGCAAAGGCTGAGAACGGGCAACCGAAACCCACGATCTACCCTGTCCCGCCCCACCATGGCCATCTACAAGATTCGAACATTCGGCGATCCCGTGCTGCGGATGCCCACCAAGCCGATCACAGAGATCGACGACACCGTGCGCACCCTCGCCAAAGACATGACCGAGACCATGTACGACGCCCCCGGCGTCGGTCTCGCCGCCAACCAGATCGGCATACCCCGACGCATCGCGGTGTTCGACGCCAACGACGAGCTCGGACCCCGGGTGATGATCAACCCCGAGATGGTCGAGACCGTCGGTGAGTTCGAGATGGAAGAGGGTTGTCTCTCGGTTCCCGGCCACTGGTGGGAGATCACCCGGCCGGCGTTCGCCCGGGTCAGGGCGCTCGATCTCGACGGAAACGAGGTCGAATACGCCGGCGACGGCTTGGTGGGACGGGTCTTGCAGCACGAAGTGGCCCATCTCGAGGGAAGTCTCCTCCTCGACGCTCTGCCCAAGCGGATTCGTAAGAAGGCGCTGAAAGAGTTGCGCGACGAGGCACTGGGGATGGCCTGATGGCCCGTGTGGTGTTCCTGGGCACCCCGGATGCGGCAGTGCCGACCCTCGAGGCCCTGGTCCCGGATCATGATGTCGGCCTGGTGGTGACCCAGCCCGACCGACCGAAGGGCCGCTCGGCAACGCCCAAGGCGCCACCTGTCAGACAGACCGCCGAGAAGCATGGTCTCACCGTGGCCCAGCCGGCAGTTACCCGGGAGATCGCAGCCGCCATCGAGGAAGCTGGGCCTTTCGACGTCGGCGTCGTGGTGGCCTACGGGCGGATCCTCCGCCCCGATGTGCTCGCCCTCACCGATCACGGGTACCTCAACGTCCACTTCAGCCTGTTGCCCCGGTGGCGTGGTGCCGCCCCCGTGGCCCGTGCCCTCATGGCCGGAGACGAGATGACAGGGGTCACGATCATGAAGCTCGACGAAGGGCTCGACACCGGCCCCATCCTCACCGCTCAGGCGATCGACATCCCCGACGGATCCAATGCCGGCGAGTTGACCGCCCGGCTGGCCGGGGTCGGGGCTCGGCTCCTCACCGACATCCTTCCCCGCTATCTCATCGGCGATTTGGAGCCCATTCCCCAAACGGACGACGGGGTCACCTACGCGGACAAGATCGAGAAGGAAGACCGCCCGATCGACCCCCAATCCGATGCAGTCGCGGCTGTTGCCAAGGTCCGGGCCCTCGCACCCTCTCCAACGGCCACCCTCGTGCTCGACGGGGAATCTCACAAGATCCACCAGGCTCGCCTGATCGATGAAGAGGTCGATCCCGGCACGTGGATTCGCAGCGGAGGGCGCGCCGTGGCCGGATTTCCCGGAGGTGCCGTAGAGCTGGTGACTCTTCAACCACCTGGAAAGAGACCCCAGGCGGGCTCCGAGTGGGTGAACGGCCGACACACGGACCGCGGTGTGATCGGCTGACGGTCATAGACTCTCGTCATGGCCGTCAAGATCGCCCCATCCCTCCTGGCAGCCGACTTCGCCCGCCTCGCCGAAGACGTCGAGCGCGTCGCTCCAGTGATCGACTGGCTCCACCTCGACGTGATGGATGGTCACTTCGTCCCCAACATCTCCTTCGGGATACCCGTGATCGAAGCCCTTCGCGGAGTCACCGACATCTACTTCGACTGTCACATCATGACCACCAACCCCGACGCCTATCTCCCCGAGTTGGCCAAAGCGGGGATCAACCTGGCCACGGTGCACATCGAGGCGGTGCCCGACCCCACACGCGCCACCTCCCGGGCCCGGGAGAACGGCCTCGATTTCGGGCTGGTGATCAATCCCGGTACCCCGTTCGAAGCAGTTGCCCCCTACGTCGAGAATTGTGATGTCCTGGTCGTGATGTCGGTCGAACCGGGTCACGGGGGACAGAGGTTCATGCCGGAGGTCCTGTCCAAAGTCGAGGCAGCCAGAGAATGGGTTGAGTCGCACGGATTGGGGGCCGATATTCAGGTCGACGGCGGTATCACGCCGGAGAACGCCGGACAGGCCATCTCAGCGGGTGCAACGGTGCTCGTGGCCGGGACGGCTGTGTTCCGAGCGGAGGATCCGCCCGCCGCTGTGGAAGCTTTGAGAAGGGCTGCAGAGACAGATGAGTGAACGAGTTCTGGTCGCCGACGACGATCCAGACATTCTCACGGTGGTGAAGGTGAACCTCGAGCTCGACGGGTTCGAGTTGGACACCGCCGTCGACGGTGAGGATGCCCTGCAGAAGGCCACCGCCAACCCACCCAAAGTCATCATTCTCGACATCATGATGCCGCGCATGGACGGGCTCACCGCCCTGCATCGCCTGCGCAGCCAGGCCACGACTGCCAGCATTCCGATCATCCTCCTCACCGCCCGCGGTCTCCCCGAGGATCGGGTGCGGGGCCTCGAGCTGGGCGCCGACGACTACATCACCAAGCCGTTCGACATCACCGAGCTGGCGGCTCGGGTACGTGCCGTCTTGCGGCGCACCCAGGCCGCTCGCGACCTCTCACCCCTGACCGGGCTTCCCGGCAACTTCAAGATCACCGCCGAGATCGAGGCCGCCATCCAGGAAGGTCGCGAGTTCGCCCTGGTGCACGGTGACCTGGACAATTTCAAGGCTTTCAACGACCACTACGGGTTCATGAGAGGCGACGAGGTCATCCGGTTCTGCGGCAACTGCTTCACCGAGGCGGCCACGAGCCTCGGGATCGACAACGCATTCATCGGCCACATCGGCGGCGACGACTTCGTGACGATGATCCCGCCGGCGATGGCCGAGTCGTTCTGCAAGGAGGTCATCGAGCGATTCGACGACGGGATACTCGATCTCTACGACACTGCTGACGCCCTTCGCGGCTACATCGAGGTCATCGACCGCCGGGGTGAGCGTTACGCCTTCCCGGTCGTCTCCCTCTCACTCGGAGTAGCGTCCACCGACGTGCGTGAGATCGGGACGCAATGGGAGGCGTCGGCGATCGCGGTTGAGATGAAAGAGTTCGCCAAGAAGCAGCCGGGCTCCACTTACCGCATCGACCGACGTACCAACTAGTTGGCGGTCGACGACCGTCTGATGCTCCGCGCCGTCGAGCTGGCGCAGGAGTGGCCCCACACCCACCCCAACCCCAGGGTCGGCGCCATCGTGACCGACGTCTCGGGCGAGCTGGCCGGTGAAGGCTGGCATCGGGGCCCGGGCACCGATCACGCCGAGGTCGTGGCTCTCGAGGCGGCGGGGGAGAAGGCTCGCGGCGGCACCGCATACGTCACCCTGGAACCGTGCACCCATCACGGCCACACGCCGCCCTGTGTGGAAGCTCTGATCGAGGCCGGTGTCGCCACGGTGGTGATCGGCGCCTTGGACCCCGATCCGAGGGTCTCGGGGCAGGGAGTCGAGGAGTTGAGCGAGGCCGGCATCGAGGTGATCTCCGGAGTGGAGGAAGAGAAGGCGCGCGCCGTGGACCCGGCCTACTTCCATCATCGGGAGACGGGCCTGCCGCGGGTCACCCTCAAGTACGCAATGACCCTGGACGGCTCGGCGGCTGCCAGCGACGGGACGTCGCAGTGGATCACCGGCGAGGCGGCACGCGAGGATGTCCACCGTCTCCGCTCTCAGGTCGACGGTGTGGTCATCGCTGCCGGGACCCTGCGTGAGGACGACCCCCGTCTCGATGTGAGACTCGACGGCTACACCGGACCCCAACCTCGCGCCGTGGTGATCGCCGGGAAGACGCCCTTGCCTTCCCGAGCCCGGATCTGGGGTCGAGATCCCTTGATCGTCTCCACCAGTGCCAGGGACATCCCCTCGGGAGAGGTGATCGAGGTGCGGGCGTTGGGAGAGCACCCGGATCCGGTCGAGACCTGCCGGGCCCTGGCCGGGAACGGTCTCCTCCACCTGCTGCTGGAGGGCGGACCGACGGTCGCCCGCGCCTGGTGGCGTTCGGAGGTGATCACCGATGGTGTCGTCTACGTGGGAGCAAAGATCGGTGGCGGCACCGGTCTCGCCCCGATGACCGGCGTGTTCGGCACCATCGCCGACGCCACAGACGTGGAATTCGAAAACGTCCGCAGCGTTGGCAGTGACGCCGTCATTACCTTCAACAAGAAGGGAACCTGATGTTCACCGGGATCGTCGAGCGGATCGGAACGGTCGCCGAGGTGAGCGACAACGAGGTCGGCCGTCGCGTCGTCCTCTCCGCTCCTGGAATCGGTGATCTCCCCGTGGGCGCGTCCATAGCCGTCAACGGCGTGTGCCTCACCGCCGTAGAGACCGCGACGGACACCGTGGCGGTCGACATCATCCCCGAGTCCCTGCAACGCTCCAACCTCGGTGCCCTGGTCGAAGAGACCCAGGTCAACCTGGAGCGTCCCATGCCCGCCACAGGGCGTTTCGATGGCCACATCGTGCAGGGCCACGTCGACGGGCTGGGCACGGTGACGGACCTGGAAAGAGACGCCGACGGGGGAGTGGTGATGACCATCGAGGCCCCAGACGGCTTACGTCGCTACCTGGTGGAGAAGGGCTCGGTGACGATCGACGGCGTCAGTCTCACCGTGGCATCGCTGACCGGCACCGGATTCCGGGTGGCTCTCATCCCCCATACCCTCCAGGTCACCACATTGGGGTTGCGCAGTCCCGGCGACCGGGTCAACCTGGAGATGGATGTCCTGGCCAAGTACGTGGAGAGATTGCTAGAGGTGCGCAAATGAGCTTTGCGCCCATCGAAGACATCGTCGACGCCATCAAACGGGGCGAGATGGTGATCATGGTCGACGACGCCGATCGTGAGAACGAGGGCGATCTCATCGTCGCCGCCGAAGACGCCACGCCGGACAACATCGGATTCATGCTCCGCTACACCAGTGGCATCATCTGCATGCCGGTCATCGGGGAGCGGCTCGACGAGCTCGAATTGCCGATGATGGTGGCCAAGAACACCGACATTCGCCGCACCGCCTTCACGATCTCGATCGACGCAGCCCAGGGGACCACCACGGGCATCTCTGCCGCCGATCGTTGCCGGACCATCCACGTCGTCATCGACCCGGAGACCAAGCCTTCCGACTTGGCCAGGCCGGGGCACATGTATCCCCTCCGCTACGAACCAGGTGGCGTCCTCAAGAGAGCCGGCCACACCGAGGCCGCAGTCGACCTCGCCGAGCTCGCCGGCAAGTACCCAGCCGCAGTGCTGGCGGAGGTGATGAACGACGACGGTTCGGTGGCCAAACTCCCCGAGCTGGAGCGGTTCGCCAAGGAGCATGGCTTGCTGATCGGCACGATCGCCGATCTCATCGCCTATCGACGCCAACAAGAGAAGCTGGTCACCAGGGTCGTCGAGGCCCGCGTCCCGACGAGGTACGGCGTCTTCAAGGCGATTGGATACGACTCCGTGGACGGCCATCACCAAGTGGCCCTCGTCATGGGCGATCTCGGCGACGGGGAGGGCGTCCTCACCCGGGTCCACTCCGAGTGTCTCACCGGAGATGTGTTCGGGAGCAGGCGTTGCGATTGCGGGGACCAACTCGACTGGGCTTTGCGGGAGATATCCAAGGAGGGTCGGGGAGTGTTGCTCTATCTGCGCGGGCACGAGGGAAGAGGCATCGGCCTCCTCCACAAGCTCTCGGCATACAACCTCCAGGACGATGGTCTGGACACCGTCGACGCCAACGTCTACCTGGGTTTTCCCCCGGACCTGAGGGACTACGGGGTCGGCTCCCAGATCCTCTACGACCTCGGTGTCCGCTCGATGCGGCTCATGACCAACAACCCATCGAAGCGAGCCGGCATCGAAGGCTACGGCCTGTCGATCCTGGAGCGAGTCCCCATGCCTTCGGTGACCAATCCCGAGAATCGAGCATATCTCACCACCAAAGCCCTCCGCATGGGACACGAACTCGACCTCGGCGAGGAAGAGTGAGCAGAACCATCGAAGGCTCGACCGAGGGGAAGGGCCTCCACATAGGGATCGCTGCCGCCCGCTGGAACCAGGCGATCACCGACCGTCTCATCCAGGGGGCGACCACGCGTCTGGAGGAATTGGGAGTGCGTGAGGTCACGATTCTGCGCGTGCCTGGAGCACTGGAGTTGCCGCTCGCAGCCAGGAAACTGGCGGAGGCGGGATGCGACGCCGTAGTCGCCATCGGCACCGTCATCAAGGGAGAGACCGACCACTACGACATAGTGGTGCGGGAGTCGTCCCGGGGCGTGAGCGAGGTCGCCATCGAGACCGGAGTGCCGGTAGCCAATGCCATCCTCGCCGTCCACGACTACCGGCTGGCGGTCGATCGGGCCGGATCGGGTGAGGCCAACAAGGGGGTCGAAGCGGCCGAGGCCGCGGTCACTTCCGCCACCGCCTTCCGAGAACTGAGGCAGAGCTGAGACTCGCCGGTGTTGGATGTTCCCCGGCCCCTGGTACCGTGGGGCTCACAACCGAACGGCAAGAGCGGAGGTTGCTGCCTCCCCACCCGACCGTGCGGAGCTCATCGAGTCGCCGTTACGAGTCGAGGTCGAGATGAACACGAGTTCTGACTCGCGTATGGCAGCAGGTCCCCGCCTGCTGCTTTTTTCATGCGCTAACGGTGTCTCACCGGCTGGCCATGGAGGTTGTCGGCGAGAACGCAGAGAGACTGCAACGCAACAGGAGGTAACAGCATCAACGAGCTTCGCGTGAACGGAGCGATCCGGGCCAAAGAGGTCCGGGTGGTCGCACCCGATGGAGAGCAAATCGGAGTAAAGAAGATCAATGAGGCCCTTTGGCTCGCGGAGCAACTCGACCTCGACCTGGTCGAAGTCGCTCCCAACGCCAAGCCCCCGGTTTGCCGGCTCATGGACTACGGGCGGTACAAGTACGAGCAGTCCGTCAAGGACCGTGAGGCGCGGAAGAAACAGACCCGAACCTCGGTGAAGGAGCTCCGGATGCGGGTCCGGATCGGAGAGCACGACTTCGACATCACCCGTCGCAAGACCCAGGAATTCCTGGAGGACAACGACAAGGTGAAAGTGACGATCCGCTTCCGAGGTCGGGAACGGGAACGCCCCGAGTTCGGAAGAGACCTCATGGATCAGCTGGCCGAAGAGGTCTCCGAATACGGAGTCGTCGAGCAGGCGCCGAAGCTCGAAGGTGGGTCGATGACGATGGTGCTGGCACCGGCGAGGCGGACGAAGGGCTCTGGCCGCGGCGGGCAGCAGAAGGACGAAGAAGAGTAAGGAGGATCCAGTGCCGAAGATGAAGACACACTCCGGTGCCAAGAAGCGAATCAAGATCACCGGATCGGGCAAGCTGATGCGCCGCCAGTCCGGCCGCGGCCACCTCAAGCTGGCCAAGGGCAAGGACACCTTCCGACGTCGCAAGGGCTTGGAGGAGCTGGCACCCGGCGATGAGAAGATCATCAGAAAGCAGCTCGGTCGCTGAGGAGGGATCACAATGTCACGTGCAAAGCGCGCAGTTCAGGCCAAGAAGTCGCACAAGAAGGTCCTCGAACGGGCCAAGGGTTACAAAGGCGCCCGCAGTCGTCGTTTCAAGACCGCCAACGAGCAGGTCATGCATGCGATGCAGGACGCCTACCGGGATCGTCGCTCCCGCAAGCGCGATTTCCGCAAGCTCTGGATCGCCAGGATCAATGCCGCCGCCCGGCAGAACGGCACCACCTACAGCCAGTTCATCGCCGGTCTGAAGGCGGCTGAAGTAGAGGTAGACCGCAAGATGCTGGCGGAGATGGCGGTGAGCGATCCCGACGCCTTCGCCCACCTGGTCGAGGTGGCCAAGGGAAGCTGACGAGAAACGAATCCGACCGAGTGGAGCCGGTCCGCTCCCACCGCGCGAGATCGGTGGTGGAGGCGGCCCGGCTCCACCGCGCCCGGTATCGCAGGGAGAAGGGCCTAACCCTCGTGGAGGGCCCACACCTGATCGCCGATGCCGTCGCCGCCGGGGCGGTGGTGCGAGAGGTCTACGGAGTCGATCCCGTGGATTCGGGCGTCATCCCCGTGGATCACCGGGCTCTGGAGCGTCTCGCCGGTACGGAGACCCCCAGGGGGCCGATCGCCGTGGTGGAGATCGCGGTGGAATGGATGGACCCCGAACGCAACCTCCTGGTCTCGGTGGGGGTCTCCGACCCGGGGAACGTGGGAACGATGATCCGCACCGCGGCGTCGTTCGGCTGGGGGTTCGCCTACATGGAGGGCTCGGCCGACCCGTGGGCCCCGAAGACGATCCGCGCCGGTGCCGGAGGCCAGTTCCAGACCCCGGTGTCGAAGATCGCCTCGCTGCGGGAGGCCGCCGGATGGACTCTGGTCGCTGCGGTGCCCTCCGGTGGTGAGCCGCCCTCCGAGATCGCCGAGCGGCCGGTGGCACTCCTCATCGGAGAGGAGGCCCACGGTCTCCCCGATTGGGCCATCACCGCGGCGAGCCGTCGACTCACCATCCCCACCTCGGGGACGACCGACAGCCTGAACGCCGGGGTGGCGGCCGGGATAGTGGTCTACGAGCTGACCCGTAAAGGTTCGGGCGAAGCTGGAGGCGATGTCTAACCTCCCGCCGGACATGGACCCTATCGCGACCCTCGACGAGGCGATTGGCTCCGCTCCTGCCGAGATCGCTGGGGCGGCCTCCCTCGACGAGCTGGAAGCGGTGGAAACCTCGCTGCTGGGGAAGGACTCGGCGATTGGCTCCGTGCGCCGCTCGATGGGCGGTCTCGACGACGAACTCAAGCCGAAAGTGGGGGCCAAGCTCAACGAAGCCTCGGGGAGGATCGGCGATCTCCTCGCCGGCCGTCGCGCCGAGCTGGAGGCGACCGAGGAGGAGCGTCGTCTCCGTGAGGAGAACATCGACGTCACCTTGGAGTCCGTCAACTTTCCCGAAGGACATCTGCATCTCGTGCAGCAGACCATCGACGAGATCGTCGACATCTTCGTCGGTCTCGGTTACCAGGTCGTCGGCGGACCGGAGGCCGAGCTCGCCTACTACAACTTCGACGCGCTCAACACCCCACCGACCCATCCCTCACGCTGGGAGGGCGACACCATGTACCTCGACTGGGGGGCCGAAGACGACGAGGTGCTGCTGCGCACACACACGTCTCCGGTGCAGGCGAGATGGATGGAGAGCCACGAGCCGCCCGTGTATGTCGTGGTCCCCGGACGCTGCTACCGAAAGGACACCATCGACGCCACCCACCTCCCGGTGTTCTATCAGATCGAAGGTCTCGCCGTCGACGAGAACATCCAGTTCAGCGATCTGAAGGGGACTCTGCTCCATTTCGCCCGCGAGTTCTTCGGGCCCCAGAGCGAGGTTCGGCTTCGGCCCCACTTCTTCCCGTTCACCGAGCCGAGTGCCGAGCTCGACGTGTCGTGCTTCAACTGTGACGGGGGAGAGCCAGGGTGTCGTGTCTGCGGCGGCGCAGGCTGGCTGGAGCTCCTCGGTTGTGGGATGGTCGATCCATATGTGCTCGAAGCCGCTGGCTACGACTCGACGAAGGTGAGCGGATTCGCCTTCGGGCTCGGCCCCGAGCGGGTGGCGATGGTCCGCCACGGAATCGACTCCCTGCGGCACTTCATCGAAAACGACGTTCGCTTCCTGAGGCAATTCTGATGAGGGTCTCTCTCGCCTGGCTACTCGAGTTCGTCGACCTTCCGACCACTGACGTCGCCGAGTTGTCGTACGCCTTCGACATGCTCGGTCACACCGTCGAAGGCGTCGAACGTCTCGACGTGGGTTGGTCTGACGTGTACGTAGGGACCGTTCTGGAGGTGATGGCTCACCCGGATGCAGACAAGGTGCGGGTGTGCCAGGTCGACAGCGGATCGGGACCCACTCAAATCATCTGCGGGGCCTGGAATTTCGAGGCGGGGGCCACCGTCGCCGTCGCCCGCCCGGGCGCGATCCTTCCCGGCGACTTCGAGATCGGGCAGCGGACCATCAGGGGTGTCGAGTCCAACGGGATGATCTGCTCGGAGAAGGAGCTCGGGTTGGGAGAGGACCACGCAGGGATCCTCGTCCTCGATGGCGAGCCGCAGATCGGCACCGCCTTCTCCGACCTGGTCGAGCTACCCGACGTCGTCTTCGACCTCGAGATCACCACCAACCGCCCTGACGCCCTGTCGATCCTGGGAATCGCGCGTGATCTGGGGGCATGGTTCGACGCGGCGACACACATCCCGCCGCTCGAGCTATCCACCGTCCCCGGCGACACGCCGATCTCGGTCGAGATCGCCGACCCCAGCGGGTGTCGGCGGTTCACTGCACGTGAGATCAGAGGCGTGACGGTGGGCCAGTCCCCGCTCGAAGTGCGGCATCGACTCCACAAGATCGGGGTGCGCTCGGTGTCCAATGTGGTCGACGTGACCAACTACGTCATGTTCGAGCTAGGCCACCCACTGCACGCCTTCGACGCCGACACCATCGAGGGGGACCACCTGGTGGTGAGACGAGCGACAGAAGGTGAGACGCTGGAGACTCTCGACCATGTCACGCGCCAGCTGTTGACCGACGACCTCATCATCTACGACGACGCCGGGCCCACATCCATGTCGGGCACGATGGGCGGTGCCCGCAGCGAGGTGTCCGACGACACCACCAGAGTCATCATGGAGGCCGCCTCGTGGGATCCGCCCACCATCATGCACATGTGGCGGCGCCACGACCTGCGTTCTGAAGCCGCCACCCGCTTCGAGAGGGGAGTCGATCCCGATCTCGCCGATGTCGCCAACCAGAGGGCCAGCGCGATGGTGCAGCAAATCGCCGGCGGCGAGGTACTCGAAGGTGCTGTCGACGAAGTGGCCGTCGACTTCGGCCCTTGGACGGTCGAGCTGGGGATGGTGGAGGTCACCCGGCTGCTGGGCGAGGGATTCGACGCCGCCAGGGTCAAAGGCATCTTGGAGCGACTCGGCATGGAGGTCACCGGGTCCGACCCCCTGAACGTGACCGTACCCACGTTCCGCCCCGACTTGACCCGCCCCGCCGATCTCGTGGAGGAAGTTGCCCGTATCCACGGATACGACAAGTTCGACGCCACCCTCCCCACCGGGTCTGCCGGTGGCCTCAGCCCCCAGCAGTCGAGACAGCGTCTGCTCAACTCGACCCTCAACGGAGCCGGGCTGAGTCAGGCGATCAACCTCCCCTTCGTCAGTGTGGAAGACCTACAGGGTCTCGGGCTGGCCACCGATGGCTCCGGACTCCTCACGGTCAAGAACCCGCTGCGCGAGGAAGAGAGCAAGCTCCGACCCACGATCCTGCCCGGTCTGCTCAACGACCTCAGATACAACCAGTCACACGGGAACTTCTCAGTGGCGCTGTTCGAGTATGGGAAGGTGTTCTCCTCGGATCCCGACCCCGACGATCCGCGCCTGCCTCTCCAGTATGACCGTCTCGCCTGGGCGGTGGTGGGTGACGTCGGGCTCAGGGGACTCGACGGCACGGAGCGGAAAGCGGATGGGCCCTTGTCTCTGGCCCTCTGGCGGCACATCGCCGGCGCCCTCGGCATCGAAGCGACTTTGACCCCCGGCAGTCACCCGGCACTCCATCCCGGGCGGACCGCCGCTATCGAAGTGGGCGGCATCGTGATCGGACAAGCCGGTGAGCTGGCTCCGACCGCGGCCCGGGCCTTCGAGATCGAAGGGAGAGTCGCCGCGGCCGAGATCGACCTGGCACCACTCCTCGAATCGGTACCCCCGACTCTCTTCGAGATACCTTCGGTCTATCCACACGTTGACTTCGACCTCAGCTTCCTGGTCTCCGAAGACGTCGGCGCCAGGGCTCTCCTGGATGTCACCAACCGGGCCGCCGAAGGGCTCGTCGAGGAGGCACGCGTCTTCGACCAGTTCCGTGGTGACAGCGTGGGTGAAGGCAGCAAGGCCCTGGCCATTCGTTACCGACTGCGAGCACCGGACCGAACCTTGGAACAGAAGGAGATCGGCGCGGTGCGCGCGGCCATGATCGAGGCGGCCAGCGAGGTGGGCGCCCGCTTGCGAGGTGCCTGATGACCCAGATCCGAGGCCTCGAGGACATTCTCCGTGGACCGCCAGAGGAGGCTGCCCCGCTTCTCCTCGGTAGCCATCTCGTCTCCCTCGTCGACGGTGACGAAGTCAGGGTGGAGATCAACGAGGTCGAGGCGTACAAAGGCTCGGAAGATCCGGCATCACACGCCTATCGGGGTGAGACCGAGCGAAACTCCTCCATGTTTCGTAATCCGGGGACGCTCTACGTCTACCGGTCCTACGGCATCCACTACTGCGCCAACACCGCTGCGGGGCCGGAGGGTGTCGGGTGGGGGATCCTCATCCGCGGTGGCGAAGTGGTCGAGGGCGAAGGGATCGCCGCACGCCGACGGACCAGACGTCACGACCTGGCCAACGGCCCGGGCAAGCTCTGCCAGGCGCTGGGGATCACACTCGAACTCAACGGGACAAGCCTCCTCGACCCATACTCGGTAGTGCGTCTCGAAGAGGGGGCCCGTCCAGAGATGGTGATGGCCACACCCAGGATCGGGATCTCCAAGGGGCGCGATCGTCCCTGGCGCTTCGTTTCCGCCACCCGACTGTCGGCTTAGTCTCCCGGGATGACCGCCCCAGACGTCATCAGCAAGAGCGCCATCGCTCGTGACTGGCTGCCCCGATACACCGGCTTGGACGTCGACGAGTTCGGTGACTACGTCCTCCTCACCAACTTCAAGAACTATGTCGACGCTTTCGCCGAGCGCTTCGACTGTGTGGTCACCGGGGGAGATCGTCCCATGCAGGCTGCCTCGAATGGAGAGGGCCTGACCATCGTCAACTTCGGCATCGGGACGGCCAACGCCGCCACCATCATGGATCTCCTCACCGCCCGCATGCCCAAAGGTGTGCTCTTCCTGGGCAAATGCGGCGGACTGAAACAGTCCACCGAGATCGGCCACTTCATCCTTCCCATCGCCGCCATCCGTGGGGAAGGCACCTCGGACGACTACTTCCCACCGGAGGTGCCCGCCCTGCCCTCGTTCAAGCTGCACAAGTTCGTCTCCGAGAAGATCGTCGAGCGCGGATTCGAGTACCGCACCGGCGTCGTGTACACCACCAACCGGAGGCTCTGGGAACACGACCAGGCGTTCTTGGAGCGGCTCCGCTCCCTGACTGCGCTGGCCATCGACATGGAGACGGCCACGATCTTCATCGTGGGACATCACAACAATCTCTCCCGCGGGGCCCTCCTTCTCGTGTCTGACGTCCCGACCACCCCCGAAGGAGTCAAGACCGAGGCCAGCGACCGCGAGGTGACAGAGGAGTGGGCCCAGCACCACCTCGAGCTCGGCATCGAGGCGATGAGCGACATCGCCGAAGACGGCGAGTCGATCAAGCACTTTTCCTTCTGAGCCCGGGGCTCAATCGGACGGCACGGAGCCGAGCCAGTCGAGCCCGGCGATCACTCGTTTCACCGAGTGGTCACGCAGGGCAATCGACGATCCTGCGGGTCCTCACCGGGGAAGCCGGCCCACCCGATCAGGCCCCGCAACAAGTGTCGCAGTCCGAAAGCCGCCATCTCAGCCACGACCGTCTCACTGACCGGTGCACCGCGGCGTTGGAGAGCGCCCGAATATGTCGCGATCGCTTCCTCGGGTTGGAGCGGCGATCGCTCATCGAGAGCGAGGCTCATCATCAGGACGGCCAGATCGACCGAGGGCGGCCCGATGACTGCCCCCGACCAGTCGAGCAGCACCGGGCTGTCATCCGGTCGCCAGAGGATGTTGTCCAGATGTGGATCCTGGTGTATCCAGGTGACGGGGCCCACCGCCATTTGCTCCGCTGCGGCGAAGGCGACCTCGTTGAAGTCGGCGAGCCTGTCCCGCACCTCGCTGGTCAAGTGGTCGGGATAGCGGCGGGTGGCCCGGCCCAGCCTGTCCTCCCAGCGGTCGCGCTCCCAGGCCGACGGTTTCCACCGTTCGATGCCCGACGGCGCAGCGTTCGCTGCTTGGAGCCACGACAGGGAGTGGACATGGGCCACCACGTCGATCATGGCGGTTGCTTGCTCCAGTGTGCAGGACGCCAGGTCGTCGCCCTGGTCCGCCGGTGACACGTCCTCGAGGACGATCAGACCCGCGTCCGACCCGATGCGCCAGCCATAGGACGCCGGTATCGACCCGACCAACTGAGCCTCGCTGCTGGCTCGGAAAGCGGCGGCGCGCGCGATGCCGGCGCCGGACTCCACTTTGGCGACCACTGCCCGTCGTCCGGCCGAAGACGTGGCACCGCTGAGACGATATGTACGACCGCTGAAACCGTATTCCGAACCGATCTGGTTCCTGTCGAGGTGGAGGAAAGGCCCGAATGGCCATCGACCACCCTCGAGCAGCAGATCGTTGATCGCTCTCCGGTCGAGGGCGTCGAGCATGTCAGCGGTCATCACATCCATTGTGACGATTGATGCGGCCCGCAGCGACATCGAGGACTTGCCCTTCTCGACAGTCCTCGGTTTACGCTCTCCCTGTGACTTCGTCAGCCCTAGAGAGAATCCTCCGTCACACCGACCAGGTGGTGCCGACAGAGGAGCTCGCCGCCAAGCTGGACCTGGGACGCCCATTGCGGATCAAGCTGGGTCTCGACCCCACCGCGCCATCGGTCACCCTTGGCTGGGCCGTGGTCCTCCGCAAGCTGCGTCAGTTCCAGGAGTTGGGCCACATCGCCGTCCTCATCGTCGGGGACTTCACCGCCCAGGTGGGCGACCCTTCCGCCAGGGAAGCGCAACGCAAGCGGCTCACCGCCGAGGAGGTGAACCGCTACACCGAGAACGTGCTCAGCCAGTTCGAGAAGGTCCTGCTGAGCGACAACCTGGAGATCAGGCGCAACTCCGAGTGGCTGGGATCCCTCGACATGTACGGAATGCTCGAGCTGACCTCGGCAGCCACGGTGGCTCAGATGCTGGAGCGGTCCGACTTCGCCAACCGATACGAGTCCGGGGTCCCCATCTCGGTGATGGAGTTCCTCTACCCGCTGCTGCAGGGATACGACTCCGTGGCAGTGGAGTCCGACGTCGAGCTCGGGGGCAGCGACCAGCTCTGGAACCTGATGATGGGCCGCATCGTCCAGGAGCGCTACGGACAAGAGCCCCAGGTGGCGCTCACCATGCCCCTTCTGGTCGGCACCGACGGCAGCAACAAGATGTCCCAGTCGCTGGGCAACTACATCGGGGTCGAGAACGATCCGGCGGAGATGTTCGGCAAGACCATGAGCATTCCCGACGCAGCCATGGGGGAGTGGTTCCGCCTGGCCGCCGACTACGACGAAGACGCGGTGATGAAGATCGAGGACGGCATCGAGTCGGGCGAGATCCACCCCAACGAAGCGAAACGCCACCTGGCTCGTTCCATCGTCACCCTCTACTGGGGTGAGGACGAGGCCGCCCGCGCCGAAGCCGGCTTCGACCGGGTGTTCAAGGAGGGTGGCACACCGGAGGACCTCGACGAGGTCACGATCCCCGACGGTGACCCGGTCAGCCTGCCGGGCTTGATCCGTGACGTCTTCGGTCTGTCGGGCAACGAGGCGCGTCGATTGATCGACCAGGGTGCAGTTCGCATCGACGACGAGGTGGTCTCCAATCAGGAGCTGCCTCGAGACGCCCTGTCCGGCAGAGTCCTCCGGGTCGGCAAGCGCCGGTTCGCCCACCTCGTCGAATAATCGGGAATTCGGGATTAATCCTCGCCCCTGGGGGGTTGTTCACTATGGATCGGCTCTGCCGGTCCCTCGGCAGATTGACTTGGTGTAGACAGGACTTCGTCCTATCATTCATCGAGCACGGGCAAACGCTCGTGTGTCCGCTAGAGCGGCGGAGTCCTCGATTCGGACTGCGTCGTCTTGTTCTTGCTCAGAGGTCGCGGTAAGATCGCCGACCGGCCTGATACGGAACACGACATCAGATCGCGGAGCTGTGGGCTCCTTGACAACTGAACAATGTGCCAAATAGCCAGCGGTGCCCGCTCCTCCGTAAGGGTGGGAGCGAAGCACCAGCGGTGATTGCGGTGCGACCCTCGGGTCGCACGGTGACAATCACAAATGAGTAAATCAAGCTCGGGGTCCTCACGACCCCGGGACCCAAACCAAACCCTTCATGACAGGATT
>CAZYCX010000041.1:0-22493 GCA_964645875.1 uncultured Acidimicrobiaceae bacterium | reverse complement strand
CCGATCACCCGTCGGTGACGACCGGCTCCTCCCATTTGACCCGGGGGGCGTCCCCCCAGAGACGCTCGAGGGAGTAGAACTCGCGCGCCGCCGCCTGGAAGATGTGGACGATGATGTCGCCGAAGTCGACGAGCACCCACTCCCCCTGAGTTCGCCCCTCCACCCTCAACGGCTTCACGTTGTGAGTCTCCTTCAGCTTCTCTTCGACGTGGTCGGCGAGCGCCTGCACGTTGGTGATCGAAGACCCTGTGGCGATGACGAAGACATCGGACAGGAAGAAGGCCTCTTCCACATCGAGCAAGGCAATGTCGGTTCCGTTCTTGGCGAACAGGGCGTCAGCCGCCGCACGCGCCAGTTCGACACTGTGCTCTATGACGTGATCTCCATCATTCTCAGACGCCCCACCATATTCGTCTCAGCCAACTTGCGCATAGAGGTTGGTCACCTCGATGTAGCCGTGCACCGGCCCGGTGACCAGATACCGGTAGGGCTCGCCGGCGGCGATCCGGCGGCGGATGTCGGAGCTGGAGATCTCGAGGAGCCCCATGTCCAGTTGGATGGCATCCAGCTCGACCCCCACGCCGCGCTCTACGCCAGGGCGGGGCGCTTCGACGATCGTGACCCTGTCCACCACGTCCTCCCAACGCTCCCACGTCCTGATACCGGACAACGAGTCGGACCCGAGGATCAAGAACAGCTCCTCGTCGGCGGGAAAGGTCCCGAGGGTCTCGATGGTGTAAGTGGGCCCGTCACGGTCCAACTCACGCACATCCACCTCGATGCCCTCGACCCCCTCGACGCCCAGACTGCACATCTGCAGCCGGTGTTCGCCCTCGGTCACCTCGCGCCCCGACTTCTGCCAGGGGTCGCCGGCGGGCATGATCAGAACCCGGTCGAGTCGCGCCTGGTGGAGTGCACACTCGGCGGTGTGGAGATGAGCGACGTGGATCGGGTCGAAAGTGCCGCCGAGTATTCCTGTTCGCACGGCGACGAGGATAGGGCTGCGGAGGGGTCACCAGACGCAAACCACGCGAGATGTCCGTATCGCGACACACGGTCTGGTCGGCCGGGTCCACGTACCGGCCGTCGATGCGGGTGGACAGATGCACCCCGGGCACACCATGAGGTGCTCCGGCCCACCCAACCACCCGCCCCCTAATCACGTGGGTGCCTGCGGTGACGCCAACCGCCGACAGATACGACAGCGAAACCTTGAATCCGGCGACCGGCTCGATGGTCACCGTCCTCATTCCGGCAACGGATCCGGCAAAGGTGACCCTCCCCGACACCGGGGCTGTGACCGGCTCCCCCACGTCGGCGGCGAAGTCGATGCCCCAGTGCCCGCTGTACCGGCCGGTCGGGGCGAATCCTGCGGTAACCGGACCGTCGACCGGTGCGCTCAGACAGACTGCAACGATGGCGAAGACAACCAGCATCTCTCCCCTGACCTGAACGTACCGTCCGTCGGTTTCCGAATCCAGAGCCTCGATCACTAACTTCGATATCAATCAAAGGAGAAAGATGACTACTGCCCGGATCGGGCTCATGGGGTTCGGACGGATCGGACGCAACGTCTTCCGACTACTCCACGACCGCGACGACATGGACGTGGTCGCCATCGCCGACATCGCCGAGCCCGATGCGCTCACCTACCTGCTCAAATACGACTCCATCTACGGGAGGTTCCCCACCGAGGTCGAGTACCGCGACGGGGTGCTCCACTACGGCTCGAAGACCGTCACCTTCGGGGACAGCCGCACTCCATCCGACACCAACTGGGCCAAGGACGACGTCGACATCGTCTTTGACACGACCAGCCGGTACCGCTCACGTGAAGCCCTACATGGGCACATGGACGGCGGTGCGGCGAGTGTCGTGCTCACCTCGAGCCCCGAAACTCCGGGAGAGATCCCGCTGTTGCTGCTGGGCATCAACGACGAACTGCTCGACGAGGCGCCGGACATGATCGCCATGGGCTCCAACACCTCCAACGCGGCGGCGCCGATCCTGCGCATCCTCGACGAGGCGTTCGGCCTCGAGCGGGTCTACATGACGGTCGTCAAGGCGATGTCCAACGCGGGTCGTCTCGCCGACGTGCCCACCGACTCCTACCGGACCAGCCGAGCCGCCGGCGAGAACATCATCCCGGCGGAGACCAACTCTGCCGAGATAATCACGCAGGTCCTCCCCGAGCTCTCCGGCAAACTCCTGGTGACCGCCCTCAACGTCCCCGTGCCCGACGGTTCCACCGTCGACATGGTCGCCGAGACATCGAAGCCGGTGACCGTCGAAGAGGCGAACGAAGTGGTCAGAGCCCAGGTGGAGGAGCGCTATAGCGTCGTCATCGAGTACGTCGACGACCCGATCGTCTCCTCCGACGTCAGGCTCAACTCCCATTCGGGGATATACGACAGCCTCGCCACCATGGTGACCGGGGACAACATGCTCAAGACCATCACCTGGTTCAACAACGGGTGGGGGTACTCACACCGGGTGGTCGAAGCCGCCGGTGCGATCGCGGCGAGAGGAGACTCACGATGACCAACGTCGCCATCAACGGATTCGGGCGCATCGGCCGCAATGTCTTCCGCATCATCGCCGGCCGTCCCGATACCGACATCAAGGTCGTCGCCATCAACGACCTGTCCGACGACGACATCCTCGCCTATCTCCTCGAGTACGACTCGGTGATGGGTCGGTTCGACCAGGAGGTCAGCGTCTCCGACGGGGTGATGGAGGTCGGCGATCACGAGATCAAGATGCTCATGGAGCGAGATCCCGCTGACCTTCCGTGGTCAGAGCTCGAGGTCGATGTGGTCATCGAGGCCACCGGTGTCTTCCGCGACAAGGCCTCCCTCCAGAAGCACCTCGACGCCGGAGCCAAGAGAGTCATCCTCACCGTCCCCGCCAAGGACGAGATCGACGAGATGATCGTGCTCGGGGTCAACGATGACGCGTTGGACAGCACCGATCTCATCGTCTCCAACGCTTCATGCACCACCAACTGCCTGGCCCCCTTGGCCAAGGTTCTCAACGACGAATTCGGCATACGTAAGGGCGTGATGACCACCGTCCACGCCTACACCAACGACCAGCGCCTCGCCGACGTGCCTCACAAGGACCTGCGTCGGAGCCGGGCCGCCACCGAGAACATCATCCCCACGACCACCGGCGCGGCCAAGGCTGTGGGTGTCGTGCTTCCCGAACTCGACGGCAAGCTCGACGGCATGGCGATGCGTGTCCCAGTTCCGGACGGGTCGACGGTAGACCTGGTCGTGGAGTTGGAGCGAGATGTCACCGTCGAGGAGGTGAACGCCGCGGTCAAGAAGGCAGCCGAAGGACCCTTGGCCGGGATCATGGAATACACCGAGGACCCCATCGTCTCCACCGACATCATCGGCAACCCCCACTCATCGATCTTCGATGCCAGTGGCACCCACGTGCTGGGCGGCAACCTGGTGAAGGTGATGTCCTGGTACGACAACGAGTGGGGATACTCGAACCGTGTCGTCGACTTGATCGAGCGTCTCGCCGAGGTGATGGAAGACGGCGCCACGGTCTGACAGCTCAGTCCGTGGATCGGATCACCAAGGCCGCGGCAACCATGATCGCGGCGCTGATCAGGACCGGCAGCGCCCGCGATCCGCTGGATACGGACAGCCAGGCGGCGCCGACGGGGCCCACCGCGTTGGCACCGAGGAAGACCAGGCTCACCAGGCCCATCGCCGTCCCCATCGAGGACTGGCCGAACACGTTCTTCGAGTGCATCCCGATGAGGGGTGAAACCGCCCCGATGCCAAATCCGGCAAACACCGCATAGGCAGCGGCGAGCACCTGGTTACCAGAGAAGGCCAAGGCGGCTGAGCCGATCGCGATCGCTCCATAGGCGATCCTCAGCGAGCTGGCGACACCGAAGCGACGGACCAGGGGCATGAGCGGGAGACGGCCGCCGAGCTGTGCGAATCCCCGAAACCCAGCCCAGAAGGAGGCCAACCCGAGCGCCAGGCCCGCCGCAGTCATCGCAGGCACCTGATAGACCAGGATCGTCCCCACCGCGATGCCGGCGAGTGCCTGGCTGGCCATCAGTCGGATCACGGGCCCGGACCTGACGGTGCGACCGATATTTCGGAACACCGGCGGCGGGTCAGTGTCCTTACGCCGCCTCGTGTCGATGGTGAGCACTCCGACAACCAGAGCAACAGCTGTGCTGAAACCCAGGACCCGGAGGGTGATCCTCCAGTCCGTGATCGTGACCAGCCAGGCAGTGAGGGGGATATAGAGAACACTGGCAAACGCTCCCCAAATGGTGAGCACGGCGATAGCGCGGTCCTCGGACCCCGGGCTGATCCTCACCGCCGCCGTCTGGGTGACGTGGTAGAAGCCGAGTGAGCCCAGAACTCCTCCGCCTATGGCACCCGCAGTGGCGAACAGCACCGGTGTGGGTGCATTCGAAGCCACCACCAAGCCGCCGGCGCCGGCCACGGTGGCCATGCCGAAGACCAACCGGCTCCCCCATCGGTCGAGAAGCCATCCACCGATCAGAGCACCAATGGCAGCGATCACCGACGAGAAGCTGAACACCGCCGCCACGGTGGGCTCGCTCCACCCGGTGTCCTCGATGATCGGATCGAGAAGGACCCCAAAGCTGTAGAACCACGATCCGTAGATCGCGATCGTGATCAGGCCGAGTACGGCGATCCGACCACGCGGGATGCCCCGAACACCATTCTGTGAAGATCTATTGACCCTCACTGTCGATAGATCTTCACAGAACGGTCAGACACCGTCGAGGACGCGCCAGATCTGCTCGGGCTTCACCGGCACTTGCACCTCGGCGCCGCCGATGGCGTCCGACACCGCATTGAGCACCGCCGGTGTGGAGCCGATGGCGCCCGCCTCCCCGATCCCTTTTGCGCCCAGAGGGTTGGTCGCTGTCGTGGTCACCGTGCTCGCCAGTCCGAAGGAGGGAAGAGTGGACGCGGTCGGAATGAGATAGTCGACGAACGAGCTGGTCACCAGATTGCCGTCGGTGTCGTACAGCACCTGCTCATACATCGCCTGGCCGATCCCCTGGGCCAGCCCACCGTGACGCTGGCCCTCGGCCAGCATCGGGTTGACGATGTTGCCGGCGTCGTCGACCGCCCACATGCGGTCGAGACGCACCGACCCCGAGTCACGGTCGATCTCCACCACGGCCAGGTGGACACCGAACGGGTAGTTGAGGCCGCCCGACTTGAGATGGATCTCCTCGTCGAGGCCGGGGGTCAGGCCCTCGGGAACGTTGCCACGGATCGCCGCGGTGACCACTTCCTCCCAGGTGACCGAGACGTCGGTCCCTGCCACGGTCGCCCTCCCGTCGACGAGGACGATGTCCTCGGCAGACGCCTCGAGCAGATGACCGGCGATCTTCGCTGCTTTTTCCGCCACCTTCTCCGCGACGGCGTGGCTGGCCGAACCGCCCTGGGCGATGGAACGAGAGCCCGACGTTCCCCAACCATACGGCGAGGTGGCACTGTCTCCCTGTTCGATTCGGACCCGGGACACGTCCAGTCCGAGAACTCCCGCTATCAGCTGGGCGAACGAGGTCCGGTGGCCTTGACCCTGGTCGAGGGTCTCCACGTAGCAGGTGACCGATCCGTCGTTATGGGCCTGGATTCTGGCCGCTCCCCAGTCCTCGAATCCGCACACCTCGACATAGGCGGCGAGCCCGATGCCGATGAGCCTCCCGGCCTCCCGCCCCTCCGCCTGTTCTCGCCGCAGACCCTCGTAGTCGGCCACCTCCAACAGCTTGTCGAGCGCCTTCTCGTAGTCCCCGGTATCGAAGGTGTAGCCACCCATCTCCTTGCCACCGGAAGAGGCGTAGGGGAACTGGTCGGGTTGGATGAAGTTGCGCCGTCTCACTTCGGCTGGATCTACGCCCGTGGCATGGGCCACGGCGTCGATCACCCGTTCGATGGTCAGGGTGGCTTCGGGGCGTCCCGCTCCGCGATAGATGCCACGCGGTGCCCGGTTGGTCCACACACCCCGCATCCGCCAGCCATAGACGGGGATCACATAGTTGCCCGTGCCCATGCGAGGGGTCAGCTCCATGAACGACAGGTAACGGTGACGACAGCCGAGATCGATGAGGCTGTCGATCCACAGCGCCTCGATGGCGCCGTCGTCGTCGGCAACGACTTCGTAGCGGTGACGCTGGGCTCTCCCGTGGCCGATGGTGAGCAGATGCTCGCGGCGGCTCTCGGACCACTTCACAGGTCGACCCGTCTTCCGAGCGGCGACGATCGTCAGGTATTCCTCTTCGGCGAGATCGAACTTGCATCCGAAAGCACCGCCAACGAAGGGGGTCACCACCCGGACCGACGACTGGGCCAGCCCGAAGTCGCCGGCGAGGCGCTCCTGCATCAGTTGTGGCGCCTGGCTGGAGAGGTGGACGGTGAGGCCGTCTTCCTTCCATTCGGCGAGAATCACCCGGTTCTCCATCGGCGCCGGCACGACTCTTGGGTGCTCGACCACGCCGCTCAATCTCACCGGCCCATCGACGGCATCGAAGGCCCGCCGGTCGCCTTTCGACCGGTCGTAGGCCACGTTGTCATCGGAGCCGAGGCCCTGGTGGATGGGGGGAGCCTCCAGCGCCTCCTCGACATCCCCAACAACGTCGAGCGGCTCGTAGTCGACGAACACCAGATCGGCCGCATCCCGGGCTTTGGCGGGTGTCTCCGCCACCACCGCCACCACCGGGTCACCTGGCATCAGCGCCCGACCCTGGACCAGGGGAAAACGACGGGGCACGTTCCGGTCTGGCCGTGGCGTGGGAGGCATCACGACATCGGCCACGTCGTCGGGAGTGATGATCGCCCAGACGCCCGGTGCCTCTTCGGCGGCTGAGATGTCGATCTCGGTGATGTCGGCATGGGCGAAGGGAGATCTGACGATGGCCAGATAGAGAGTCCCGGTCGGGGTGAGGTCGTCGACGTACCGGGCGGTGCCGGTCACGAGTGCGGGATCCTCGCGCCGCTGAACGGACGCGCCGATGAACGAGGGGATAACGGCTTCGGTAGTCACGTGCGGCAGGTTAGATGCCGCACGCATCGAAGTCGGTGGGACGTACCGCCGGGTAGCCCCCACCCCCGTTTTCGCGCATCGAGTGGCGCGTTTTTCAGCGCAGTTGATGCGCGAGAACCAGTTTGGGACGAGAGAGCGGGGTTTGGGGCGGGCTTGCGCCCGGCAGGGCTATTCGAGGAGGGACAGGACCGTGGAGCGGAAGTCGTTGGGCTGGAAGGGTTTGGTGACGAAGGCGTCGGCCCCGCCTTCGTTGGCGCGCCGTCGCGACTCCTCTTCGGCATGAGCCGTGAGGACGACCACCGGGATGTTCTTGGTGGTCTCGTCTTTTCTGATCCGGTCCAGGACCTCCCACCCATCCATGCCGGGAAGCCCGATGTCGAGCACCACCAGATCAGGCGACTCCGAGCTGACCGCGCTGAGGCCGGTGCGCCCGTCGTCGCGGGTGATGATCTCCAGATCTGCCGCCCGGAGGCACACCTCGATCAGGCGCCGGATCACCGCGCTGTCCTCGACAATCAGAATGCGTGAACCCATTTGAACACCTCGTCTTCGAGCCTTGGAGGCCAACCTCGGTATCGGCACTCGGCCGATCAGGGTTTAGACATTCTGAAGCGGCCGTTTCGAGGGAAGAGTCAGGTTCTCCACGAACTCCTCGAGCTGACGCAGGGTACGAACCTCGTGCACAGAGGTGCAGTGGCGTCCGTATTGGGACATGGTCGAGTCACCGGTGTCCCAATAGGCCATCGGCTCGGGATTGAGCCAGACCAGGGCTCTTGACACCCGCGCAATGTCCCCCAACACGCCGTCACGGGCGGGCCGGTAGTTGTTGCGGGCATCTCCGGTGATGATCACCGTGGTCCGTGGCGTCAATTGACTCCCGTAGCGGTCGTAGAACGTCTCGAGCGAGTTCCCGTAGTCCGAATGACCGTCGAGCCAGACGACTTCGGCGTCGGTGGTGATGCGTGACACGGCCGACCCGAAGTCGATCCCGGGCCCGAAGAAGTCGGTCACCTCGTCGATGGTGTCCACGAAGGCGAAGGAGCGGAGCTTCGAGAAGTGGGTGGACATCGCATGGGTGAACTGCAGCGTGAAACGAGAGAAGGTGGCCATCGATCCTGAGATGTCACACAGCAGCCACACCTCGGGTCGGTGGGGTCGGGGATGTTTGAACTGTGGGTCGGCCGGCACTCCCCCCGTGGCCAGTGACTTCCTCACCGTGCGACGGAAGTCGAGGCGCCCGGTGCGCTTCTTGCGGCGGCGCGCCAGGCGCGCCGCCAGTTTTCTCGTGAGCGGACCGATCGCCGCCTCCATGTCCGCCAGGTCGCTGCTGGTGGCATGCATCAGGTCGATGTCCTCGATGAGAGGGCGTCGCAATGTCTTGGCCACCGCCTCCCGACCCCGATCGGCGACCAGGCGGCGGCGTATCTCCTCCTGCACCTCCTCACGGAGACGTTCGATCAGGGCCTCCACCTCTTCTCGGAGCAGTCGCTCGTCGAAGTCCGACAGCTCGTCGTCTCCGGTGAGGGCCTCGATGAGCTCGGCCTCCAGCCGGGCCAGGTCGAGACGACGGAGCGTGCGATACAGGTAGTACGTTCCCCCGACCGGCCGGCCCGGCTCCATCCCGGCCAGCCTGTCAACGGCTTCTCGCACCATCCGGCGCAGAGTCTCCTCGTCCATCCCCGCCAATGCGTCGCGCAGGGCGTCGAACAGGGCCGACTCGTCGAACTCACCCGAGCCCGAGCCTCCCTGGCCGCCCGCGCCTTCACCACCATCCAACTGTTCGGTCGGTGATGGCTCTTCGTCATCAATGGGGAGCGGAACGGTCGAGAAATAGACGTCGAAGGCGGTGTCGAAAGCGCGCTCGTGACGCAGGTTCTTGACCAATGTCGCCCGGAGCGTCTCGCGTAATGCGGATCTCCGCCCTATGTCGATGGCCTCCACGGCCTTCAGGGCATCGATCGTCTCGACCATGGACACCGGCACTCCGGCTTCCCGGAGCTCGTCGATGAACCCGGTGATGACCGACAGCATCAGGTCGTCGGCGTGGAGGTGAGCTCCTTGGCCGCTCTCTCGATGTCGGTTTGGTACTTGAGCAGCACATGGAGCGTGTCGGCTAGCACCGTCTCATCGACGTCTTCGACCGACAAGGCAATGAGGGTACGTGCCCAGTCGATGGTCTCCGAGACCGAGGGCGCCTTCTTCAGGTCCAGGCTGCGGACCGAGCGGGCGACCTTGGCCACCTGTCCGGCGAGATGCTCGGAGAGCCCCGGCACCCTGGCACCGAGGATCAGCTTCTCGCGTTCGGCGTCCGGGTAGTCGATGTGGAGGAACAGGCATCTCCGTTTCAGAGCCTCACTGAGCTCACGGGTGTTGTTCGAGGTCAGAAAGACGAGAGGCTGGGTGTTGGCACTCATCGTTCCCAGCTCGGGGATGGAGACCTGGAAGTCGGACAGGATCTCCAGCAGCAGCGCCTCTGTCTCGACTTCGACCCGGTCTACCTCGTCGATGAGGAGCACAACCGGCTCGGTTGCTCTGATCGCCGCCAACAGTGGGCGGGTGAGCAGGAACTCCTCGGTGAAGATGTCGTGGCTGATCGAGTCCCAGTCGTGGTCGACGTCCGCCTGGATCCTCAGGAGCTGTTTCTTGTAGTTCCACTCGTAGAGCGCCTTGGCCTCGTCGAGACCCTCGTAGCACTGGAGCCGGATGAGGTCGCGTCCCGTCACCGCCGCCATGGCCTTGGCGAGCTCGGTCTTGCCCACTCCGGCGGGGCCCTCGACCAGCACCGGCTTGTCGAGCCGCTCGGCGAGAAACACGACCTGGGCGATCCGCTCGTCGGCGAGATAGTTGGCCGTGCTCAGGGCATCGGCCACCTGGTTGGGTCCTTCGAAGTGCATCGGTCTCCTGTTCAGCCCGGTCATTGTACGAGTGAGGAACTTCGATCCCTAAGCGACGTGCCCTGGCATTCGTCCAGGGTTAGCCTGAGCCGTCTGTGGGCATGACCAGATGCGGATAATCATCATCGGCGCCGGAGCGGTGGGGTCGTATCTCGCCGAAAGACTCTCGTCTGGAGGACAGGACGTCGTCGTCATCGAGGACAACGAAGAACGCGCCGCCGAGCTCCAGGAGTCGATCGATGCCCTGGTGCTGCGGGGCAACGGAGCCAGTATCCACATGCTGGAAGAGGCGCGAGCCTCCGATACCGACCTGCTCATCGCGGTGACCAGCTCCGACGGCGCCAACATCCTCGCCTGCTACACGGGGCACCAGTTGGGCGCCAAGACCACCATCGCTCGCATCGAGGACGGCGAGCTCCGAGAGGGGGCCGACCGACTCGGTGTCGACATGATCATCGACCCTTCGGCGACGGCGGCCGAAGAGTTGGTGGGCATCGTCGGCCTGGGTGGCGCCAGCGAGCTGGTCCAGTTCGCCGACGGCAAGCTGGTGATGGTGGGGAGCAGGGTCGCTCCCAACGCACCGATCACCGCCGGCCCTCTCAGCCAGTTGAGGCTGCGCCGGGCGGAATGGGGTTGGGTGGTAGCCGCCCTGGTGCGGGACGGACAGACCATCGTCGCCCACGGCGACACTGTCGTCCGGCCCGGAGACCACGCTCTGTTGATGACCACCGACGACCGCGTCGACGACGCCACCCGCCTCCTCGGGCTGAAACGCAGGCACATCGATCGTGTGATCATCGTCGGCGCCACCCGACTCGCCGAGATCACCGCAGACGTCATGGCGGAGGCGGGCATGTCCGTGGTGATCATCGACGAGGAACCCGCCCGGTGCCGCTACCTGGCGGAACGTCATCCCTTCGCCCTCATCATCAATGGCGACCCCACCGACCCGGATGTCTTCAGCGACCTCGAAGTGAACCCCAAGGACGTCGTCTTGGCCCTGTCGGGGTGGGACGAGGTGAACCTGATGAGCTGTCTGGTCGCCAAGGCGAGTGGTGCCGGGCTGGCCATATCTCGCTTCAACCGCATCGCCTATGTGGGGCTCCTGGCCGGGCTCGGCATCGATGCTGCGGTGTCCTCGCGGCTGATCGCTGCTTCGGCGATCCTCCGCTTCGTCCGCCAGGGCCAGGTGGAGCAGGTGGCCACCTTCTCGGATACTGACGCCGAGGCGATCGAGATCGAAGTCGAACCAGGCTCGAAGGCGGTGGATCGAACACTGATGGATCTCGACCTTCCCGTCGGTGTCATCATCGGCGGCATCTCGAGGAACGGCACCACCTTCGTCCCCGACGGGTCGACAGTGGTCCGGGCCGGGGATCACATCATCTTCTTCGCATTACCTCGCGATCTCGCTGAGTCGGCCTCTCTGTTCACGGCATGACCACGAGGTCGGGTCGAGCCCGCCAATCGCCCGCGTTGAACCTGCTCAAGACCGTCGCCTTCGTCCTCGGGTCCGTCCTCATCTTCATTGCGGTGGCGATGACTCTCGCGGGCATCGTCTCGGCGCTATACGCCGAGTACGAAACGGCGCTGTGGATCGCGATCTCGGCGGCGATCACAGCCATCGCCGGATATGCCACCAGACGCACGGTGAGACGGCCGAAGACGATCACCGTCAAGCAGGGTTTTGCCACGGTCGGTCTCGCCTGGTTCGTGTTCTCGATCTTCGGGGCGCTCCCCTATCTCCTCACCGGCGCCATCCCCAGCATCACCGACGCCGTCTTCGAGACGGCGTCCGGCTTCACCACCACCGGAGCCTCGATACTGCCCGACCCCGGTCAGCTCCCCCATGGGGTGTCTTTCTGGCGGGCGATGACCCAGTGGCTGGGCGGCATGGGCGTCATCGTCCTCGGCGTCGCCATCCTCCCGTTGTTGGGAACTGGAGGCATGCAGTTGGCGCGAGCCGAGGCTCCGGGTCATACGCCTGACCGGCTCACCCCGAGGTTCCAGGAGACGGCGAAGCGCCTCTGGCTCATCTACGCGGTGATAACGCTGATCGAGATGGTCTTGCTCGCCCTCGGTGACATGACCGGTTTTCAGGCCGTGATCCACTCACTGACCACTATGTCGACAGGTGGCTTCGGCACCGAGTCCGACTCGATCGCCGGCTTCTCGGACTACACGAAGTGGGTGATCACATTCTTCATGTTCATCGCCGGAGTCTCCTTCGCCCTCCACTTCCGGGCGTGGCACCGGCCGGTCGAATACGCTCGGAACTCAGAGTTCAAGCTCTACACCTTCATAGGTGTCGCGGCGATCATCGTCGTCGCCGGTGGCCTCCTCGCCGACTCGTCGACCTATGTGGCAGTGCGAGACGCCGCCTTCAACACCGTCTCCCTGACCACCACCACGGGCTACGCGTCCGCCGACTTCGGGGCCTGGCGTCCCGCGCTACAGATCATGGTGGTGGGGCTGATGTTCCTGGGGGGAATGGCCGGATCCACCGCCGGCGGCATGAAGACCTTCCGGATCGGTCTCCTCACCAAGGCCGCCTACGCCGACCTGCGGCGACTGGTCCACCCCCGCGGCGTCTTCATCACCCATTTTGGAAAGCAGAAGGTCAGTGAGCCGGTGATCGAGGCCGTGCAGTCGTTCTTTCTCTTCTACATGTTCCTGTTCATGACCGCCACCTTCGGGCTCGCCTTCATCGACGCCAATCTCACCGAGGGACTGGACCTGGTGACCGCCACTTCGGCCGTGGCAGCATCTCTGGGCAACATCGGACCGGGCCTGGGTGACGTGGGCCCGATGTCCAACTACGCCGAGCTCCCGCAGCTGGCTAAATGGATGCTGGCCAGCCTGATGATCGTGGGACGTCTCGAGATCTTCCCGGTCCTGGTGCTGTTCACCAAAGACCTCTGGAAACGTTGAGTCCGCGAACCCAGGGTTGCAGGCCCCGCTCACCGAAGTCCAGCGCCCCGAGTTCACGACAGTGTGACGATCACTCCTCTTCAGACCAGTCGGGGGTGAACTCGAAAGCCAGGTCGCCGATGCGGACCTCGTCGCCGGCGACGGCACCGGCCTCGGCGAGGGCCCCGTCGACGCCGAGCCGGGCGAGACGCTTGGCGGCCATGTCGGCTGCTTCCGGCACCGTCAGGTCGGCGAAGGCGACGGCGCGCTCCGCGGAGCGCCCCTCCACGCGCCAAGCGGAGCCTTCTCTGGTGATCGAGAAGGTCGGTCCCAGCGGGCGGTGCAGCACGAATCCCTTCCGCTCCGGTGCCTCACGCTCAGCCCGATCGACCAGATCTGCGATGACATGCAGCGCCTCCGTGACGCCCTCTCCGGTCATCGCAGAGACGGGTAGGGCCTCCAGCTCCTCGGCGGTCTCTCGGGCACCTTCCAGGTCGACCTTGTTCATCACCACGATCGACGGTCGCGACGCCAGATCAGGTGAGTAGTCCACGATCTCCCGCCGAAGGATCCGGAGTTGGTCTGCTGGAGGGTCTGTTTGAGTCTCGGCCGGGTCGAGGAGAATGACCAGGACCCGGGCTCGCTCGGTGTGGCGGAGGAACTCGTGGCCCAGACCCTTCCCTTCGGCCGCTCCCGCGATGAGTCCCGGGATGTCAGCGAGGACGAATTCTCGCCCGTCGAAATTGACCACACCGAGGTTCGGTTCCAGAGTCGTGAACGGATAGTTGGCGATCTTGGGCTTGGCAGCCGAGACCTTGGAGATGAAAGTCGACTTTCCGGCATTCGGGAACCCGATCAGCGCGGCGTCCGCGAGAAGCTTCAATTCGAGGGTGAACCAAGCCTGCTCGCCATATTCCCCCTGCTCGGCGATGGTGGGAGCCCTGTTGGCCGGCCCGACGAAGGCAGCGTTGCCCAGACCACCGCGCCCACCCTTCACCGCCATCACCTCCTGGCCGGCCTCGACGAGGTCGGCGATCACGGTTTCGGACTCGTCCCGGACGACTGTGCCGAGAGGCACCTCGAGCACGAGGTCCTCGCCGCTCTTGCCATGCCGGGTGTCACCCTCGCCGTGGGTGCCGCTGGCGGCGGCGTGATGCGGGTTTCGTTGGTAGCGGAGGAGGGTGGCGACAGACGGGTCGGCTCGGAGGATCACAGAACCCCCGGGACCGCCGTTGCCACCGATCGGCTTGCCTCTGGGGCGTCCCTTCAGCCGCTCGAACGCGGATACACCCGCACCCCCGTCGCCGGCACGGAGACTGACCCGGACCCGGTCGACGAACATGACCCGTTATTGCTCGGGCCGATGGCCCCGTCGATGGTCAGACCGGGTCATCGTTTCGGTGGCAAGGACGCAGGATTGGGGGGCACTGGACGTGCGTCGACGGACGAGGTTGCATCCACGGGTCTCGAGGGCAGGCGTGACCGCGGCTCGGGCCACCGGGCGGACACTCGGGCTATTCGCCGATGACCGAGACGTGACGACGGTTGTTGCGCACGCCGTACTTCACGGTCCCTGGGGCGGTGGCGAACAGCGTGTCGTCGCTGCCCCGACCGACGTTCACACCCGGATGGATGTGGGTGCCGCGCTGGCGAACGATGATGGCGCCGGCGTTGACGAACTGACCGTCGAACACCTTGGACCCGAGACGCTGGGCGCGCGAGTCGCGACCGTTCTTCGAGGAACCGCCTGCTTTGGTCTTTGACATCTGTCTACTCCTCTTCTGAGGCCGCCGGCTCTTCCTTCTTCTTGGTCGCGGCCTTCTTCTTCGCGGCTGCCGGGAGCTTTATCCCGGTGATCTCGATGCGGGTGTACTTCTGGCGATGACCCTGGCGCCGCCGGTACCCGCTCTTGTTCTTGTACTTGAAGATGTCCACCTTCGGGCCGGCGCTCTCACCGAGGACCTTGGCCGTCACCGATGCCTTGGCCAGCTGGGCCCGGTCGGAGACGGCGTTTCCGTCGTCATCCACTATCAGGAGAGGCTCGAACGTGAGCTTGTCGTCCTCTGTCTTGATGCGCTCGATCTCGAGCACATCTCCAGACTCGACTTTGGCTTGCTTGCCACCGGTGCGGATGATGGCGTACATGGGCGGACCTCTCTGAGAAGGGGGAAAACCTGGCTAAATGGTAATGACTTCCTGCCGTTGGGCCAAAGCGATCATGCAACGCCTCAGAGGACGCCGTTCGCCCACATCACCAGGATCGCGTGCTCAGGCTTCGATCTCGGCGGCGGCGGCCTCGGCGGGACTGGGAGTGGAGCTGAAGGACTCCTCGATGATCACCCCGCGGCCGGCGCAGTGCTCGCACTTGTGTGAGAACTGCTCGAGCAGCCCGGCGGAGACGTTCTTTCGGGTCATCTCCACCAACCCGAGATGGGAGACTTCGAACACCTGGGTCCTGGTCTTGTCCTTGGCGAGGTTCTCCTTGAGGCGACGCAGCACCTTCTGCTGGTTCTCGGTCGTCTCCATGTCGATGAAGTCGATGACGATGATCCCGCCGATGTCCCGAAGCCTGAGCTGGCGCCCGATCTCCTCGGCCGCCTCCAGGTTGTTCTGCAGCACGGTCTCCTCGAGGTTGCTCGACCCGACGAACTTCCCGGTGTTGACGTCGATCACGGTGAGCGCCTCGGTCCGGTCGATGACCAGGTGACCGCCCGAGGGAAGATACACCTTGCGGTCCAACGCCTTCTTGAGCTGGTCGTCGACGTGGTAGCGGTCGAAGAGCGGGATCTCGTCCTCGTAGAGATGGACTTTGCTGACCAGATCGGGCGCCGTCGACTGGAGATAGTCGATCACCGTGTCGTACGACTTCTTGTCGTCGATCATCAACTTGCGGAAATCCGCCGTGAAGTGCTCCCTGATCACCTTGATCAGCAGCTCCGGCTCCTCGTGGATCAGCCTTGGAGCATCACCCTTGTCCGCCGCCTCCTTGATCGAATTCCACTGCTTCGTCAGCCGGGAGATGTCGGCAGCGAGCTCTTCCGCCGATGCGTAGAGCGCGGCGGTGCGGACGATGACACCGAAGCCGTCGGGACGAACCTTGTTGATCACCTCGCGGAGACGATTGCGGTCTCCTTCGGGGAGACGGCGGCTGATCCCGACACTGTCCGAATCCGGCACGAGAACCAGATACCGTCCGGGGAGCGAGGGTATACCGGTGAGACGCGCTCCTTTGGCCCCCATCGCATCCTTGGTCACCTGGACCAGGACCTTGTCGCCCTCCTTCAGCACGTCTTCGATCCTCTTGGTGTTCTTCCCGCCGTTGTGGCGCCCCGAAGAAGCCACGTCGGATGCGTACAGGACCCCGTTCTTCGACGCCCCGAAGTCGAGGAAAGCGGCCTCCATGCCGGGGAGGACATTGCGGGCTATGGCCAGGTAGATGTTGCCGGCCACGGAGTTCGAGTCGTCCTTGGCAACATAGTGCTCGACCAGGACCGGGCCTTCGAGGATGACTATCTGGGTCTGGTGGCTGTTTGCACTGACCAGCATCTGCTTCCGCGCAGATTCGGTGGGGACGATGATCTCCTCGTCGACCGGGCGACGCGAGCGAGTCCTGGAGGTGGAAATCCCGTTACGGGACTGGGAAGACGGCTGGTGCTGCTGCTGCCGCTTCTTGGACTTCTTGTTTCGCTTGTCCTGTTTCGGTTTGGTGGGAGCCGGAGCTTCGACGCGTCGAACCTCGACCTTGTGGCCTTTGACGGTGACCGTCTTCAGCTCCTCGACGGTGCCGCCCGCGGACGACTTGCGGACGATCTCTGGGCCCTTCCGGCGGAATAGAGCCATTTGTTTTCACTCCTCTGAAATGTGTCTCGGTCGGGACACTCCATGCCTGGCGGGGTCACGACCGGAAAAGTCGAAGGCGGTGGCGCCGAGATGAGAAGCTCGGGACGCCTCCCGACCTGCATAGGCTAACAGACGGCCGGGGGATACCTAGTGCTACGTCCGTGGTCGGGGAACTAGACACCGCTCAGGCCGAGCTCGGGCTGCTCCGGCTCGGCGGGGTCGTAGCACATGCGACAGCGGGCTTCGTAGGCGTCCTGGGCTCCGAGGACGACCAGGTCGTCGGACCGGACGATGCGCTGGGTGTAGAGGGCCGGGCCACCGCACCGGTGGCAGACGGCCAGCATCTTGGTCACGTATTCGGCGCGGTCGCACAGCGACGGAATGGGCTCGAAGGGTCTGCGGAGGTAGTCGGTGTCGAGACCGGCGACGATCACCTGCATGCCCGTTGCCGCCAGGTTGTCCACCACGTCGACCAGGTCCTCGTCGAAGAATTGTCCCTCGTCGACGCCGATCACCCGCGTCTGGTCGGACACAGCCCGGATCATCTCGGTCGAGCTGGCAACCGGGAGAGCTTCGACCTTCCACTCCGAATGGGACACGATCTCGGTCTCGGCGTAGCGGTTGTCGAGACTCGGCTTGAAGACCTGTACCGGGATCCTGGCGATCTTCGAGCGGGTCACCCGGCGGATCAGCTCCTCACTCTTGCCACTGAACATCGGGCCGCATATGACCTCGACCCATCCCTCGTTACTCCGCCGATACATGAGCGGCGGAGCCTAGAGGCTCCACCGCCATCCGCGAACCCTGGGTTGCAGGCCCCGCTCAGCGAAGTCCAGCGCCCCGAGATGAGCCGGCCGGCCAAAGTCAAGTGAGCTGATTCTCGCCGGGGACCGGGGTGCGCATCAGCCAGATGGAGTTGGCGATGCCCAGCGCCAGCGTCATCGCCATGTAGAACGACCCGCCCAGACTCAGGAAAGGAAGCGGCAACCCGGTCACCGGCATCATCCCGACCGTCATCCCGATGTTCACGAAGGCGTGGAACATGATCATTGCCGCGATGCCGGCGGCGATGAGCGCCCCATAGCGATCTCGGGCGTTTCTGGAGATGACGAGCAACCGCCAGACGATGATCGCAAAGGCAACGATCACGAGCAGACCTCCGACGAGACCGAGCTGTTCGGCGACTGCGGTGAAGATGAAGTCGGTCTCCTGTTCGGGCACGTACTGGAATGCGGTGAACGAGTCCTCGGCGAAAAGCCCCTTGCCGAAGAGCTGACCCGACCCGATGGCGCTCTTCGACTGGATGAGCTGGTAGCCGATTCCCTGTGGGTCGACCTGATCAGGCCGGAACAAGACCTCGATGCGGTTCTTCTGATACTCACTGAGCAGGTCGAACCGAAAGACTGCCGCGATCCCGACCACCGCCGCGGTGGACAGCACAGCCATTTGACGCCAGCTCGCCCCGGCGAGGAAGAGCATGGTGAACAGGATGAACCCGAAGACCATCGTGGTGCCCAGGTCGGGTTCGCGCAGGATCAGATATCCGGGGATGGCCACGATCAGACAGGCCTGACCCACCTTGGGCCAGGTCAGGGTGCGGGGTCCGGTCAGCTCGTCGCGCGACAGCGGCGGCGCCAGCAATGTCGCCAGGGCCACGATCACCACCACTTTGGCGAATTCGGCGGGCTGCAGGTTGAAGAACCCAAGTGGGATCCAACGGTTCACCTCGTTGATCGGATCGAAGAAGAAGACCGCCACCAGCAAGATCAGGATCACGATGGAGGCAGCCGGGACCATGCTCCGATACTCCCGGTAGTCGATGTTGGAGAAGATCATGAAGATGATCAGCCCGGCGGCGACAAAGATCATCTGTCGCTCCATCGAGAAGGTGCCCGTCGCCACAGTGGCGGAGTAGATCATCAGGAGACCGAAGCCGGACAACGCCAGCATCGTCCCGAACAGGAGCCAATCGGTCCGGTTGTTCTTCCGGACCACGGCCACCTCGCGGAGTCTGTTGATCACCGCCGTCATCAGTCCGTCGGGTCTCCTGCCTTGATCGGAGTCGGCTCGTTGCCCATCAGGTATTGGAGGATGTGGCGGGCGACCGGTGCCGCGATGGCTCCACCGGAACCGCCTTCCTCGATGATCACCGCCACCACGAACTTGGGATCGTCGATCGGAGCCAGGCCGATGAACCAGGCGTGGTTGTCCTTGGTGGCAGTGGTCTGACCGGTTCCGGTCTTCCCCCCCACCAGCTCGAGACCGGGTCCGAAATCTTCGAAGGCGGCCCGAGCGGTACCCGTGGTCACCACCTTGTTCAGGTCGGTGAGCAGATCCCTCCTCGTCGTCTCACTGATGTCCACTGTCCTGACCATGGGCGGAGTGATGTCCTCCACCAGTTCCCCGTTGGCGTCGACGATCCGGTCGACCAGCCGGGGCTCCATCACCGTCCCGCCGTTGGCGAGGATGGCGTACGACACCGCCGCCTGGAGCGGTGTGGCGGTGAATGCCCCCTGGCCGATAGCGAAGTCCATCAGGTCTCCTCCGAACCAGGGACTGGCCAGCTCGGGGTTGAGCCGGCTGGCGTCGAGTCGCGGTGGTTCGTCCGGATTTTCGACCTGGTAAGCAGCCCACTCCTCGAACAGTTGCCGGGTCGGGACGATTCCGGAGGCCTCGTTGGCCAGGTCTATGCCGGTCTCCGAACCGTATCCCAGGCTCTTCGACCAGTCCTGGATCACGTTCTCACCCACCCGCTCGCGGTTCTGCCACGTGCCCAGCCCCAGAGACCAGAAGAACACGTTGCAGGAGTTCTCCAAGGCGCCGTGGATGTCGAGCCAGCCGAGGGTCCCCGGGGCATACCAGTCGGATCGCACCTGGGGCGAGCCGTCCGCGAGCTCGGGGAGCTCCAGCTGTCCGTCGCAGTGGATGAGCCGGTTCTCCGCGTCCACTCCCTCGATGTCCGACGGGAAGGGCAGGCTCTCCTCCTGGATCGCGGTGTACGTGATCGCCTTGAAGGTCGACGCCGGCGGGTAGAGGCCGCTGACCGCCAGGTTGTTGAAGGCGAACGTCTCGTTCAACGACTGGAAGGTATCGTTGTCGATTCCGGACACGAAGACCTGAGGGTCGAAGTCCGGCACCGAGGCCAGAGCGAGCACCTCGAACGTTTGCGAGTCGAGTACCACCGCCGCGGCCCGTTTCGTCTCCGAGAAGACGTCCTCGCCTCTGCTCCGGCTCTCCTCCTTCACCTCGTTGGAGAGGGCGATCCCGTCTTCGAGGGCCAGCTCGAGGGCCTGCTGTAACTCGGAGTCGGTGTTGAGGATGATCGAGTGCCCCGGCACCGGTTCGACGGCGGAACCTTGGTCGATGATGTTTCCCCGCCGCACCCGGTACTCCTGTACTCCGGAGATCCCCTGTAGCTGTGCGTCGTAGTAGGACTCGACGCCGAGCTTGCCGATGCGCAGGGAGGGGTCGAGATTCGGGCGCTCTTCGATGTCCCGTGCGTCGGGGAGTCCGAGATGACCGATCACATGTGACATCGTGGGGCCGGTCAGATAGACGCGCTCGGGGACCTTGACCACTTCCACTCCGGGCAGGGTGCGCAATTGCTCGACGATCTGATAGGCGATCTCGTTGTGCACGGTGGCCACCTGGAACCTGCCGTTCAACCCGGCGTCCTCATAGGCAGCCTCGAGCTGGTCAGGGTCGAGGGCGAGGAGCGCAGAGAGACGCTGGATTAGCTCCGGACGCTGTTCGGGCTGGATGAAGGTGCGGTCGACGAAGACCGCCGGCACGAGACGGCTGGTGACCAAGAGGTTGCCGTTCCGATCGTAGATGTCGCCGCGTGGCGCCGGAGTCGTCTTCGTCAGCCAGGCCTGCTCCTCCGCCGCCTGGGCGATGGCCGGGCCGTCTGCCACCTGGATGTACCACAGCCGCAGCCCGATCACAGAGAACATGGTTACGAAGGCCATGCCCAGGATCGAGAGTCGGACTGCGAATTTCATGCGTACCTGAGAGCGGTCGGGTCACGATCGACGAGGCGAACGAACAGCGGAGCGAAGACGAAAGCCAGAAAGGCGTTGGCCAGGGGTACCAGGAACAGTCGGTCGACGACCCCTTCGCCCAGCAGCACGGTCTGGCCGAAGAGAGTCCCCACCAGGATCAACAGCACCACTCCTGCGAGAGTCAGCAGACCGGCCCAGATCCCGGTGACGACCCGGCCGACATCGGCGCGGCCTCGGGTGCGCAATCCCATATAGACGACCATCGTGAACACCATGGCCCGCAGGCCGAGCACGGCCGAACCGAGGAGATCGACGCTGAGCCCGGCGACGAAGGCGAGCAGCAACGTGAGCTCAGGGCGGATTCGGGTCAGTGTGAGCAATAACGCCACGAGCAAGACCAGGTCTGGCGTGAAGTACTCGATCTGACTGAACAAGGTGGTCTGCAACACGACCGCCACCAGAAGGACCACGGCAACGGTGATGACCCTGCGCAAGCGCATCAGTCGTCCTCCCCTGTCGTGGTCGAAGTGGTCGTCGTGCCCCCCCCGATGGTGGTGCTGGTCGAAGATGTGGTGGTCGTCGTTTGGGTGACCGCGGTCACCGGATCGGGCGGCCAGGCCAGGACCACCACCACCCTCAGCGTGTCGGTCTGCACGTATGGCGCCACTGTCGTGATCAGGAGATCGTTCGTCGGCGCGGCATCGGCGAGCACCTCGCCCAAGGGATATCCGGCGGGGAAGTTCACCGACCGCGAGGAGGTGACCACCCGCTCGCCGGCGAACACCGGCTCCTGGGCGTCGAGCTCGAGACGCATCTCATTCCTGTTCACCTGGGGCAACACGATGCCGATCTGGTCGCCCACCGCCACGGCCACCCCACTGGGGCCGACGGTGATGGGCACGATCGTGGCAGTCCCCGCGGAGACCTGCAGCACCGAGCCCACCACATAGCCACTGGTGTCGATCACCGGCTGGCTCGGCGCGATGCCATGCGACGAGCCCTTGTCGATGATGAGGGCGCCGTCGAACACGTCGGGCTGCCCGATGACGTTGGCGACGGTGCGTCCCAAGGCCGTGGTGGTCGCCTCCAACTCATAGAGCTGTTCGTACAGTTCGAGTCGAGCCAGGTCGTCATCCACCGCCACCAGTGCCGCTTGCAATTCGGCCAGCTCCTGACGAAGGGCCAGGTTCTCCTCACGAAGAGTGGCGAGGTTGGACAGCGAGTCGACGATGTCCACCACCGGATTGACCACGAAGGCGGTGCCCTTCTGGAGCGGGGAGAGGATGCTCTGAGTGCCCGAGCGCAACACTCCGGTCACTCCCCCGCCCTCGGTGCGGACGTCGAACGTCATCAGTAGGAGTCCGAGGACGAGAAGGGTGACGAGAGTGGGGAGGGTACGGTCGCCTGGCTGCCGGCTCAGCATGGTATTCGACGGGTGTAGGGAATCACGGCCGAGCGGAAGACACCAACACGTTGTGCAGGGCGTCGAACTCCTCCAGGCATTTCCCCGAGCCGAGCACCACCGACTGCAGCGGCTGCGCCGCCGTGACGATGGGCATCCCCGTCTCGTGGGCCAGACGGTGGTCCAGCCCCACTAACAGTGCTCCTCCTCCGGTGAGCACGATCCCTCGCTCCACTACGTCCGCCGCCAATTCGGGCGGTGTCTTGTCGAGGGTGTACTTGACCGCGTCGACGATCGCCTGCGTGGGCTCCTCGATCGCCTCCCTCACCTCCTGGCTGGTGAGGAGGATCGTCTTGGGCAGGCCGGTGACCAGGTCGCGTCCGC
>CAZYCX010000040.1:0-22882 GCA_964645875.1 uncultured Acidimicrobiaceae bacterium | reverse complement strand
TACCCGGGGCCGGCACGACGTCGGCGCCGTTGGCCGCCTCGGAGAGGAACTCCTCCGTCGTCAGCTCGCGTGACCGCCCGCGCAGGCGGTCCGCCTCCCGCTCGAGGAGCGGGCCGATGCGGGCGAGGTGCGGCGCGAACACGCGCTCGTTCCACGCCCGCAGCAGCGAAGCGAGCAGGTCCGCCGCCTCACGGTCGTTCATGGCCAGCACGCCCGCTAGGGCCCGCTCGCATTCCGGGCCCTCGGCGACGTTCTCGACCACGCTCAGGCCGGCAGCCGCATCACCTTCCGCGGCCGCGAGAATGACCGCTGGCGCGACGCGCTGGCGCGCGCGCTTGGCGTGATAGCCGAGCAGCGTCAGCCGCACGGTCCGTGGATCCAGTGCGGCAACCTCCTCGATCAGCGCCTCGGCGCTGCCCGGCGCCGGAAGGCGCCGCGCGACGTCCAGTAGGCGGATGGCCAAATGCTCGCAGCCTGCGAAGAGCCGATGCACCGCGTCGCGTGTCGGCTCGTCCAGCCGCTCGTCGACTTCCGCGAACCACTCGGCGCCCGCGGCGTACGAGTCGACGCGGCCGGGGGTCACATACGCGACCAGGGTGAGCAGCAGCTCGTACGCCGGCTTGGCGGTGACGTGCAGCGAGGTCATTCTCCGCTCTCTCCTCGCGTTCGAGAAATCTGGAATGGGCTTGACAATATCCATACATTGAGTAAATTTCTCGTTTCAGTAAGAATAGCGGCATCGGCCCAGCACGGACGGCCGCGGTCGCCTCGACTGCGAGAGGAGAGGGAACCGCCATGGGGAAGATCCGACGTACATCGGTCATTGTGTTGGGGCTCATGCTGATCGGGGCGCTGACCGCGGGGACCGCGCTCGGCGGGGGCGTGGTGGCATCCGCGACCGGCGGCGGCGGCTATGCCCTGCTCGGGAGCCTCCCGGCCTCCTTCTCCTTCAACGCCATCGCCCACGCCAACGGCTCGGCGACGGGCCGGTTCTCCCACTCCGTGGAGTTCCAGGGGCAGCTGATCGAGTTCGATGGCCGCGTGACGTGCGTCACCATCGACGCCGAGAACCATCGCGCCTGGATCGGCGGCGTGGTCACGGCGAACAACTCCGAGCACCCCGCCTTTCTGGAAGAGCGCAACCAGGCCGGCGCCGACATCTGGTTCCGCGTAGTGGACTACGGCGAGGGCGCCAATGCCCTGCCGGATCGCTCCACCTTCGTCGGCTTCGAGGGTGATGCCGGCTTCGACACGTCGCAGGAGTACTGCGACGCGCAGCCGTGGCCGGAGGGCGACGCCCGCACCTGGCCGCTGAACTTCGGCAATCTCCAAGTGCACGACTGACGATCTGATTCGTCTACCCCCGCGACGACCGATGCTGTCGCTGGGGTTTTCGCGGCCACCGTGGCGCTGGGTCTCGATCCGTCCGGCATCGAACTTGTAGCTCGAAACCGGGACTCCGGTGTCGCCGGTGTACTCGAGATTCAAGGTCCACAATCTCGTGCCGAGCTCGTCAGCATCCTCCACCAGGGCCTCCCATTGCGACGCCTCAATCGGGCCATGCAATGCGAGCTGGACGAGAACGTCGATCTCCATCTTGGTTAACGGGTTGGCGCCCATGTGGTCCTCATCGTCCATTCGAAGAGACGTGCATCCAGACTTTGGCGGTGTTCCAACTGCTGCCGCACGTCCGGTCAGGCAACGAGACGTCGAAGAAGCTCACGTCAGGAAACGTAACGCTATCGCCGACGAACGGGCACGCATATCGATGATCCCGGACGAAAACGCTCATATCTGAAACTGTCCCGGATCGGCACGTCGTGCGCTGTCTCCGATGGTGCATTCCAGGTCTCTGATCATGCTGGATTGTGTTGAGTTCTTTCCGTGCGGGTTGGTACTTCCCGTGAAGGGAGGAGTCATGTCATTGAGAGAGCCATCGAGTGTGCTGACAGTGGGCTGGTCCGATTCCGATCTGGCCTCACTAGGAAAGGTGGTGGCCGGCTACTTGGCCGGCTTTGGTGAGTCGACAAGGAAGGCCTACAGCCTCGACTTGCGACAGTGGATCGGTTGGTGCCGGAGTCACGATCTTCGAGTGTTTGAGGCGAGGCGTGCCCATATCGAGGTCTACGCCCGCTGGCTCGAGGAACAGGGACGAGCCCGGGCCACCGTGGCACGGCGGCTGTCGACGATCACCGGCTTCTACCGGTACTGCGTCGAAGAGGAGCTGATACCGAGGTCGCCCGCGACGCATGTCCGTCGTCCCAAGCTGCACTACGAGTCGAACGCGGTAGGGCTCGACCGCAACGAGCTGGGCATGTTTTTGGTCCAGGCGGGACTCTCCGGCGGCCGTGACCACGCCCTGGCCTGTCTCCTCGCGCTGAACGGGCTGCGGGTTTCAGAAGCCCTCAACTCCGACATCGAGGATCTCGGGTTGGAGCGTGGCCATCGAACCCTGACGATTACGAGGAAGGGCGGCAAGATCGTCACCATTCCGCTGGCACCGCGCACCGCACGAGCCATCGACCTTTACGTTGGAGAGCGGAGCGAAGGGCCGATCTTTGTCAACCGGGATGGCACACGTCGGCTTGACCGTCATGCCGCCACCCGGATCGTGAAGCGGCTCGCCAAACATGCAGGGATCGACAAGAGGATCTCGCCGCATTCGTTGCGGCATTCGTTCATCACCGCCGCACTCGACGCCGGCGTCGCCCTCCGGGATGTTCAAGAAGCAGCATCACATGCCGACCCGAGAACCACGATGAGATACGACCGGGCGAGACAATCTCTTGACCGGCATGCCACATACATAGTGTCGACGTTCGTAGCTGGGGCCAGCCGCTGACCCATGGAGGAAGCCTGCCGTGGGAGGGACACGCCCAATGGGTCTTCTCCCACGGCAGCCAACAGTTCCATTGTCAGGGGAACTCGAGGCCGTGATGCCGAGCCAGCCGTTCTGCGAACTCTGCCACCGAGATGTCCAAGCGAGCGGAACAAGCTCGGATGACCGCCACAGCTGCGAATAGGGCGTAACGCCAAAAGTCATCGGTCCGCCAAGCCGTATCCATCAGTAGGTCGGGCTCGATACCACCACGGAACGCACCACTGGACATGATCGCATACTGGATCTTTCGCTTATCCCAGCCACGAAAGTCACACTCGGACAGATAGTCCTCGAGCAATTGTTCGTAAGGGATCGGATCGCTTCGGTCGACGCCAGCCAAGTCAAGAGCGTCGGCGGCGAGTCGCATGTACACCTCGCCAGGGAAGGTGTTGTATCTCGGATGAAGGTCACCAACCGCTGCGGCCACCTCGAAGACGTCCTGCCCGTCAGCCAGGCCGCCCAGAAGCCGCAGAATCGCATCGACGCGGTCCGACTCGGTGGGCGTCCTTAAGGGCACGGCTTCAATCTACGAACCATCAGTCCCCGAGGGGGTTCGGAATCGCCCGGCGCAACCCGAGCGGGACGTGCCGATAGCGAGTGATCTGAAATATGGGCGGTGTCGTCCGGGATCTGGTGATCGGCGCCGTGTGATACTGGTTTAGGTGAACGTCATCGACACACAAGCCGCCCAACCACAGGCCGCTTGACATAAGTAGAAAGTATGGCCTGGCGCCGACGGATACTCGTTGGAGTTGCGGGTCTTGTCGCGCTCGTCGTGGCAGTGATGGCGGCGTGGGCAGTGGCGATCGGTCCGGAAGCTGTGTGGCGGATCCTTCGGCATGGGACTACGACGGTGTGGGATCACGCCGAGTACCCCGGCAGACCGATTGCTGTCAGCCCGGATTCCCAACCGTGGAACGTCCTTCCGGTCGGCGAGATCGAGATCCCGTCGATCGATATTGAGGGTGAAACCTGGGCTCTTGGCGATGTCCTCCAGCGGCTCGACACTCTGGCGTTCGTCATCATCGAGGACGGGGCTCTCGCTTACGAGTGGTATCGGGACGATCATGGCCCCGCCATCCCTTCCATGCTCTTTTCGGTGTCGAAGTCTGTCACTTCCTTGTTGGTTGGCGCCGCCATTCACGACGGCTTGATCGGCTCCGTGGCCGATCCGGTCACGGCCTACATTCCTGAGCTGGCGGACAGAGGGTTTGATCGAGTGACCGTTGAGGACCTCCTGCGTATGGACTCCGATCTGGATTACATCGAGAATGACAACCCGTTCGGTATCCACGTCGAGTTCAACTACACCGCCGACCTCGAAGGTGACATCCTCGACCTTCAACTGAGGGACGAACCCGACCAAGCTTTCCGCTACAAGTCTGGCGATAACGCGGTGCTAGGGCTCCTCCTCGACCGCGCCCTCGGAAGTACCTCAATCACCGACTACCTCGACACAAGGCTGCTGGCCCAGATGGGATCCGAACACGGCGGAGTGTGGAGCACTGATGATGTCGACGGGCTGGAGCGCACCTGGTGCTGTCTGGCGCTAACTGCCCGTGACGTCGCCCGATTCGGCCAGCTGATCCTGAACCAAGGCAGCTGGAACGACGAGCAACTCGTCCCGCTCGATTACCTCGAAGCGTCCTTCACTCCGGCTTACGGGGCCGACGCTTGGCCCCCCAACTACGAGAATTCGCTTCTGACCAGCTATGGCTATCAGTGGTGGCTCATCGGCGAGGAAGCCATCGTGGCTTTCGGCAAAGATGGCCAGTATCTCTACGTTCACCCGAACCACAACGTTGTCATCGTCCGCCTCGGGGAATCACAGGGAGGGATTGGCTGGATCGACATCCTCCACCAGATCGCGGCCTCTGCCTCGACCCGATGAAGCGACCATGATGACGTCGCCGATAGCCGAATGCTGCCCGCCATACCCACGAGCTAACCGGCAGTTGTCAACCACACTCCGGTGCCGATCTCGAGCACTCCCGGAAATGTGCGTTACGCGCCCGAACCAGGCATTACGTGGTGCCGCGAGGCTCGTCATTGGCTACCACGATGAAGCTGAGCGCGTCGCCGTCTTTCAGATCGAGGGTCTCTCGTAAGTGGACCTCGCTCAACAACTCAACGAGGTCGACCGGGTACCCGGGCTCGTCTGCTTGGGCGACGACACCCCGGTACCGGCCGGCAATCAGCACCCGGCTCCAGAAGTATCCGGCCTGGGCCGTTCGAGCCCGCCACCCGAGGGCTAACTCCTCGGCTGCCAGATACCAAGGAGTGAGGGCACGGTCCCAAGGCATGGATAAACGGAGGTTGAGGGTGCCTGGCTCCACACGGAACCCCAATAGATCCTGCAGACGAGCGAGGACGACCGGGTCTGCCATTCGCGGGGCTCCCAGCCCGCGCCCGGCCTCAACCAAACCCGTGAAGTGACGGTGTGAGGTCACCACTTCGGCTTCGACATCGGTGTAATGCCGGCACCGTAACCAGTTCGCGGACCGCGAGGTCGAGGCTCCTGAACCCCAGTGAACAGCTCGCCGAGTCGCGGCTCTGGCAAACATCCGTACCCTGAAGTGCCGTTCGGCTCGGTTTCGTCGAGCGGTTGTTATCGCCCGGGATCAGTTGTTCTGCGCTAGGCGTTCGGGGGTGACGACTTCTCAATTCAGGAGAGCAACGCCTCGAAGAACGGTGCAGGAAATTAAAATGACCGAGATGTTGTGGGCCGTCGCCCTAGGAGTGATTCTGGGCCGGATGTGTCCTGGACACTAGATCGCTGCTCGCGACGATCGGATTCCTGTTCATGTTTGACACATCGTGCCTACCAGCGTGGTCGCTCCTGTAGATTCCGGCCCAACACAGGACGAGGTTGATCGGACACAAGGCATCTTCTAGAGGTAACCGGAGGACTGTCTGGTTCGCCGTTCTCGTCTTGGGGTGGGCCGTTTACGCGGTTTCGCTAGCTGCTCCGGCTGCCAAGGGGGATGATCCGTTCGGCGAGGACGTGCATCGGGGACTGGAGGCCGCAGGAGACGCCCTACTCGGGTTCGGAGTGGAGGCTCCCTACTACCCGTGGTATGGAATAGTCAGCAGCTTGAGCAACGGTCTCATGTTGTGGTCGTTGCTCACCATTCTCAGAGTGAGACCGTCGATGGCGTTCGGCGTGATCGTGCTTGGCGCCGCGATATTCAATCTCGGATGGCTCCTCGAACCTCCGAGGGAAAGCGGGGTGGAGCTGCTGGTCGGCTACCACCTGTGGATCGGCGCCCTAGTCCTCACCGGAGTGGCTCAGCTCATAGGTGGTTGGAGACTCGATCAGACGATAGGCGGTACGACGTTTTAGCCGACCGGAGTGCCCTGTTGTCTATGCGCCCGTGCCTCCTGAGGCAGATCCTGGGGATTCGTTACCTGGTATTTTCGGCAACACAGCCGGATAGCGCGTTATCGCCCGACCCTTCTTCGGCCGCACAGATCACTCGACCTCGCGAGCGATACTTCGCACCTCCTTCCAAGGAGAACCGGCAGCTTTGGACCGCACTCGATGCCGATCTCGGACGGTCTCAAATATCGGCGGTTCCGCTACCGATTTGTTGATCGGCGCTGCGCACGGCGAGGTCAACGCGCACATGCAATCCGGCACGTCGCATTTGACCGAACTGGTTTGCCATAATTGGGCCATTGCCGAATTGGTCGGGGTAAACCCCGATGGCCACGGCGGCAGGCACGGGTTGAATTGAGGCTGTGATCGTCTCTCATGGAGGGTTCTCGTGGACAGACTGCTGGTGCTGAGACCCTTGCTGGCATTGGCAGTAGGGCTGCTGTTTGCAGCTTGTGCCGACGGCACCTCGGTCACGTCGGCAGGCAGCCCTGATCCCGAACCGACCACAACCGTGCCTGTCGCTGCAACGACGACCGATCCCCCGCTGGAGACAACTAGCACTGAACCACCAAAAGAAACCACCACTTCAGCCGCGCCGCTGGCCTCCTTTGAGGACCTCGCAGGGACCTACGAAACGAAAGACCCCGGCGGCGAGGGGTTCTTGCGGATTATGGACGACGGGACCCTGCAGTGGGCGCCGGATGAGAACAGTCCTCAGATCGGGCTCAACGCCAGGTTTGAGGGGACAAGCGTTCTGATAACGGATCCCGACTGCGGTGAGGACGTCGAAGGCGTCTATGAGTTTTACCTGCTGGAGACTGGCGACCTGGCGGTGGTTTTCCTTGAGGATGCGTGTCCAGGTCGTGCCAGCAATGTCCCAGGTGAATACACGCCGGTGGAGTAGAACAACTCTTTCGACTGACGAAAGGCACACTCGAAGTAGATCTCACGCACCTTCTGAAATGGGCGCTATCCGGAACTTGTCGCACCCAACCTCACCAGGAGAAAAGAAAAATCGCACGTATGAGAGGTCGCTGAGGAGTACATTTCCAGTGCTGTCTTCGAGAAATGCACGGCTCGAAAAGGGGGTGTCAACCGAGATCGAGGTGGTTTGGGGTTGCGCACAGGGAGTCGACCGTTGTCGCCGCGCGGCTCCTTTCGAAATCGACCGCCGGATGACTCAGTCGACTCCCAATCGGCGGACGTACAAGCAGGAGGTTTGTATGAGGAGGGGTCTAACACTGTTGACCGGGATGTCCCTGGTCTTTGCTCTTGCGGCGCCGGCGAGCGCCGATCGTCCGACTGAGGAGGTGGAGGACTTCTTCGTCTTTCAGTGTCACCTCTCCGGCGACGGCGGCGAGGGGTTCGTGTTCATCGAGATCGGCGACGAGTTCGCTTTCGCCGACGCTGCGATCTGGCTCCCCGAGTCGGTGCCGTTCGAGAAAGAACCGGATCTGATCTCTGATTTCGAGACGGCGGTAGCCTCGAGGGTCGACGATCAAGTGACGGCGACGATCCCGATGATCTTCACTGACAGCGGAGACCCGGATGGGACGCTGAATCTCACGGGAATGATTGGCGACCAGATCGGAGAAGAGTCCTTCTCCGACCGATTCCGAGACGGCAACCGGTGGGTGGAGATCGACCAGACGAATACGTTCTTTGAGGCCACCGCATCGGCGGATCTGGATGGATCGCAGTTCGCGACCGATTGTTCGGCCGAACACATCCACTCCGTGTTTCGCTCGACCAACCCACATGCGTTCCGGCTCGACTTCGAAGACGCTTTCGTCGAGTGCCTCGGGATCGTCGGCTCCGATGAGTCCACTCTCAACATGTTCGCCGGTGAGTTTGGTGACGACAGTTTCCTCGACCTTCAGATTTTTGCACCTGGGGATAACCCCGAGGAGGACGTGCCCGAACTCTTCGGATTTGCTCAGATAGGCTCACTTTCCGGGGTGGTCGAGGTGATCGTGCCTCTGTTCGACCCATTCGACAGCGACGTGCCGGTCGACGAGGCATTGGTGAGTCTCACTGTTACGGAGGGTGAGGTCATCGAGTCGAACATCGTGTTTCAGGATGGGAGAGTCAAGGAGACCCAGACCGAACTGCTGATCTCGGGGACCGTGGAGTTGGTTTCCGACGGTCGCACCTACGACCTGACCGGCTGCTTCGGCTCCCGGTTCGAGGTGCAGGGCATCATCACCAACCCGGCGGGGCCTCAGGAGAAAGGCAAGCCACCTTCGAACGACCTCCCGTCGGGAGCGACACCGCTCGCGGTGGGGGACCGGGTCAATCAGCAGACCAAGGCAACGGCGTTCGAGCCAGAGGCTCCGTGCCTCGTCTTCGAAGAGGAGGAGCCATTCGACCTCCTCGGTAAGACGGTCTGGTACAGCATCCAGGGCACCGGCGAACCGGTGACGGTGAGCACACACGGTTCCAATTTTGACACGGTGCTCGCCGTCTACACCGACGGTGACCTGACGGTGCCATTGGAGTGCGTCGACGACGTGTTCGAGGAGTCTTTCAGTCTCCAGGCCGAGCTGACGTGGGAGACCGAGCCCGGTGTCACCTACCTAGTTCAGGTCGGCGGCTTTGCCGGCGAGTACGGGCTGCTGAAGCTCTCCACATCGGGATAGCGCTCGCTGGGATGGTGTCGGGCCCGGGTTTGCCGGGCCCGACACCTGACGGCTGGCTCGAGCACTTCGTTGGCTGTTCGATCTCTCTGGTTTCAGAGGCCAGCGGCCGGAAGGAGTCACCTGGGCTCGACGATCACGTCCGCCAAACCGGTGACGAAGCTTCGGTTCCTCCAATCCCGGGCATGCGACAACGGCGTTGTTAGATGTGTCCCGGATTTGGTCCGTGACGGTCCGCCGGCGGCGGTAAGCACCACACTTGAAACCGGAGGGCACGAGTGGCGTGTCACTGCCATTCGAGATGTCAAGCACCTTGCGAGCAGCCCCGACAACTCGCCTTGAACCGACGGGAAGGGAGCGCCTAGGTGCCGATCTGCTCGGTTTCTGAAACGAGCGTTATCCGCCCATAACTGTGATCTGCGTTAACCGCTGCGCGATGTGAATCCAGTTGGCGCAACGCCGGTGTTATGTTCACAGCGCGAACGGTCAGGAGCCCCTTGCATGGCACGAATAGACACTCTTCGCAATGTTGTGGATGAGGCAGACTCGATCAGGCGGCGTCGTGACATGCTCATCCGCCAACTGCGACACGATGGCTATACGATCCGTGAGATAGCCGATGCAGCTGGAATGTCTGTTGGTGGCATTCACAGAATCGCCAAACGGCAGGTTGGCTCGATCATCACTATTGGCTACGAGGGGGCGTCCGTCGACGTCTTCGTAGATCGCCTCGTGCAAGCTGATGTGCAAGAGCTTGTCGATGTACGACTCAACGCCGTGTCTCGTCGCAAGGGGTTCTCAAAGTTAGCCCTACGAGAGGCTGTGAGTGAAGCTGGTTTGGTGTACTCGCATCGCCCAGCCCTCGGGAATCCTCGTGAATACCGACCCCTGTTCCAGAGGGGCCACCTCCAAGAAGCTCGTAGAACTTACGTCAGCTACGTGGATCGGCATCATCCCGACGAGTTCCGCCGCGTACTCGAACACGTTCGTGGCCGGAGGCTCGCACTGATGTGTGTGGAAGCTGACGCCACGCGCTGTCATCGGCTCTGCATCACCGACGAAACCCAGGCTCTTGATCCGGGTATCGCCGTGAGCCACCTCTAGGGCAATCGAGGCCACCACACACCGAGGATCAAGAATGATCTCGGGTGCTGATGCTGGTTTCCCATGAAGAATCGTACGTCACGGTCGGGTGCACAGACTTCTGTCAGCCACTTTTGACGCATTAGATCCCGCCAATTTGGGCGCTCCCTGAGGGTGCGCCACATTTGGCTCGTTTCCCAGTCGATGATGCTCTGACGGTGGCCGCCGCAGGCAGGCGCCTCGCATGTGTACTCGTAGCGGAAGGTGAACGGGATGACTTCGAGTTGATCGCCAAAGAGTCGTCCCTGCGCCTGGGTAAGGAGCTGTCGCGCGTAGGTAGGATCTCGGTCAGGGTCACGCTCCTCAATGACGAAGTCTGTGACCTCGCGCGGTCTGATCCACGCAAGGGTCGTGTCGATCGGGTCTTGGCGATTCAGATCACAGGTTGTGGTGACAGGGAGTACATCCAGAACTGCTCGTCTGGCGGGCCAGATTCCGCCAGCGTCGAGATGGTCTATCACTTCGAGCGTTCCGATCTCAGGATCTAGCGACTCGGGCCTTGTGTCGGCCGATGGTCTGACGTTGAGTCGAACGATGTCGTACTTCCGAAACTGGACTCCGTAGGGAAGATCCCGAAAGGGAACCGGAAAGAGCCTTACCCATTCGGGAACGCCGGTGTCTGTTCGTACCCCGGCGACGCAAACCGCCTCACCTACACGCCGGCCCAGCGCTGGGTACGCCTTGACCGTGATCAAAAGGTCGATGGACTGGCCCTGACCTTGATTCGTCATGACCTTGATTCAAACTAGTGGAACATTGACCTCCGTCCAGCGGTCGCAACCACAGGGCGCAAACGGCCGCGCCGTAGGTACCGTTTCGGAGGCGGCGTGCCGCGTTAGAAGTGGCAAATGAGGGATGTCGCTCTGAGCGACTGATCCCCACGAGCGCGGTCCCATTCTGTCGTACCCCACCAATACGGTGGCCCTCATGTATTCAGTAGGCGAACAACCCGGCAAGGGCCGCTACTGCTGCACGAACTGCAGGTACTCTGTCGTCCTGGACGACGACTCCGATCGTCTCCCGCCATGCGGCAACTGCGGCCGGGATGCCCTCGCTCTGGTCACGGAAGCCAGGAAGTCAATTCCGGAACAGGATGGCCGGTTGACGTTTCGTCGCACATGAACACGTCGCGTTTTCCAGTGATAAAGGACGAGTTCTTGCATCTAATGCGGGAACTCCCGGCGGATCTAAGGTAACGGACATGCCCGCCGTCGAGATACGCAATCTCTCCCGGGTATACCGAACCGGCAAACGACGCTCGAGCACGGAAGAGGTCACCGCCCTCGATGGCGTGACCCTCGGCATCGAACGTGGTGAGATCCACGGGCTGCTCGGGCCTAACGGGGCGGGCAAGACCACCCTGGTCAAGATCCTGTCGACCGTGCTGCTTCCGACGACCGGCACCGCCACCGTCGAGGGGTTCGACGTGGTCGAGGACACCGAGGAGGTTCGGAAGAGGATCGGCATCGTCTTTGGCGGCGAGCGGGGTTTGTACTTTCGGCTGACTCCACGCCGGATCCTCCGCTACTGGGCTGCGCTGTACAAACTGCCCGACTCCGTGGCCCAACTGAGGGTCGAGGAGCTGATCGCCAGGGTTGGGCTCACCGAATGGGCGGACCGTCGGGTGGAAACTTTCTCCCGCGGGATGAAACAGCGGCTACATCTGGCCCGCGGGCTGATTGGGGATCCACCCGTTCTGTTCCTGGACGAGCCGACCACCGGTCTGGACCCTGTGTCCGCTCACGAGTTCCGCTCCCTGATCGACGGACTGCGCAGCGATGGCCGAACCATCCTCCTCACCACCCATGACATGGATGAGGCGGAGTCCGTATGCGACCGGATCACCCTGATCGACCATGGCCAGCTTCTGGGCACAAAGACGCCGACAACAGTGGCGGAGTGGCTGGGGAGCTTTGAGCGGGTGACTGCTCACAATGTCCCGGAGTCTGTCGTGGCCTCGTTGCAGACCGTCCCCGGGGTCCTCGAGGTCGAGACAAACGACGGAGCTGTGCAGGTCCACACCGGCGAGGCGGCGGCTGTCAACGAGGTCCTACGGATTCTCGTGACGTCCGGGGTGACCGAGTTGTCCACCAACCGGCCATCCCTGGAAGAGGTCTATCTCCACGTGTTTGGCGATCGGGGAATGTCGGTTTGATCACCATCCTGGCCGGTATGAGACGTCAGCGGGACGTCCTCAGCAACCAGCCCGACTATTGGATGACCCTGGCGACCACACCGCTGCTCGCCGTCGTCTTCATCGCCATCGTCCAGAACGCCGGGCGCCCGGACCTGCTCGGACACGCTGTATTGGCACCCGGTCTTTTCGAAATGTGGTCGATGTCGCTCTACGTCTCCGGCGAGATCGTCGCCCGGGACCGAGACCACGGATTGTTGGAGAACACCTTGGCCACGCCATCTTCATATGCACTGGTCACCGTCGGACGGGTAGCTGTCGTCACCGTCGTGGCCCTTCTCGGCTTCGTCGAGAGCTGGCTAGTAGCCCTGATCGTGTTCGGAGTTGCAATACCGATTCCCAATCCTCTGGCCTTCATCGCCGGCGTTCTGGTCTCCGCATTCGCCATGACCGGGACCGCCCTGATGATGGCGGGGCTTTTCGTTCGGTCGACGAGTGTGCGGCGTTTCCAGAACAGCCTCTCCTACCCCTTCTACGTACTGGGCGGGATCATCGTCCCAGTCACTCTCCTTCCCGCCTGGGTCCAGCCCTTCAGCCGGGTCGTGTTCCTGTCGTGGAGCTCCGACTTGTTGCGGGACTCGCTGAATCCGTTTCCGGTAGAAGATCTCGGGTTCCGTCTCTCGATCATCGTCGGTCTCGGACTGCTCGGATACCTCGGTGGCGTCAGGTTGATCCGGGCGATGATCGACCGCGTCCGGACCTCAGGGGAGGTCGGCTTCACGTGACCGCCATCACCGACTCCCTTCGGGTGCTGCGCCACTCCACCGCGTTCGCCATCTCGGAGCTAGGTGCGATCTACACGTGGCAGTCCTGGCTGTTCGGATGGGTTTTGCGGGTGATCATGCAGATCACCTTCTATGCATTGATCGGGGTTCTTCTCGACGACCCAGATGCCGTCCGGTTTCTGCTCATCGGCAATGTCACCTGGATCGCGGCCGTGGTCGCCATGCTTTCCGTGCAGTCCACGCAATGGGAGCGTTACGCAGGAACCTTCCCCCTTCTGGTGGCGGCGCCGTCCCGGGTGATGTGGGTGTACCTCGGCCGGTCCGTGGAATGGTTCGTCGACGGGCTCGCCACCTCCCTGGTGGCGCTGATCGTCGTGGCGCCCATATTCGGAGTCCAGGTCGAGACTGGAGCGATCCTCCGGATAATCCCCGTCCTGTTGCTGACCATCATCGCCACTTACGGCCTGGGCACATTTCTAGGCGCCGTCGTGATGCGAAAGCCCGATGTGCGCAATGTCGCACAGAACCTGGCCACCGGGATCATGGCCATCGTGTGCGGGGTCAACGTCCCCGTCGAGTTCTTCCCACAACCTGTGCAGTGGTTCGCCGAGATCTTCCCGTTGACACACGGTCTGCGGGCTGTCCGGGGTCTCGTCGACGGCGCCACCCTGTTCGAGGTAGCGCCGCATATCGGTCTGTGTGTGCTCGCAGGGGTATCGTGGATCGGCCTGGCCGCAGCGACGTTCGAACGGTTCGCCGAAGCGGGCCGCCGGGACGGATCGATCGACTTTGCGGAGTGAAAACCTCAACTGGGGTCCCAACTAAGTCGACCGGCCCCACAACGCGCGACAGCCTCCCACGAATGCAGCCGAAACACCCTTCCGAGAACACGCGGATCCGCTGACCTCTGGGGATCACGAAGGGTGGTGCGCTCCCCACACCACACCGCCCTGGAGGTGCCGCTCTGCTCGGTTTCTGGACGTGTGCGCTATCCGCCCAGAATTGTTGTTAGGTAGCGGTCCTCGCTTCGTGGAGACGGAGGACTGCCAGATACGGCCGGGAACCCGGCTGGTATTCCACCAGCTCCCAACCAGCCCGCTCGCCTAGCTCTTTGAGTTCCTCGACCGGGACGAACAGGTAGTCGAACCAGCTAGTAGCCACGTCGCTCCAGCGAGCGCGGAGACGAATCTGACCCGGATGTCTGCCACGGTTTCTGTTCCGTTCGTGGTAAGCGAGGTGGAGGGGATCCTCAGTGGCGAAGGGGTCGATACAGGTGCCGATGATCTCAGCCCCCGGGACAGCCACTTCTGCCAAGGCTCCGAGGAAGCTGAGGCCATGCTCCAGGCTCTCCAGCAGCCCATAGTTGTTGCCGCACAGCAGGAAGGTGTCAAACGGCTCGGGGCCAGTCCCAGCCAACTCGAAGACAGTCCCTGTGAATGTCTCCCGCACCCCGCGGCGCCGACACACCTCAACCGCCCCTGGGGAGACGTCCAACGCCACCACCTCGCGTCCCGACTCTTGTAGGGGGAGGGCATGTCGCCCCGCCCCTGCTCCCACGTCCAACACTCGCTGCCCAGCTCGATCCCCGACAGCCGCCTCGACCACCGACCAGTCCGACTCTCGAGTAAACAAGATTCCGGTGTCGATCGTCTCCAGCAGTCCATCATCCCGCTCAATGAAATGGCTGCGAGCCTCTGAGCCGTGCTCCAAGTAGTCGAGTAGAGCTAAACCGAAGGCATCGCCGACCCGTGGTTCCCAGGCTCGTGTGGAGGGCATGCCGGTAGTCAACCATGGGGTCCCACTCGGGGAAACCGGACCGACCTGGCCGAGGACCTCGAGTCGGCTGCGTGGTCGGTTCGATGCGAACGGATCGGAGTGAAAACTGCCTCTGCGAGCGGCTTGGTGTCGCTCAGCGCTGGAAAATCCGGATCATGTGCGGGTTGTGTCTTGGGTTACCGCGTTTGCGATCCGGTAGATGGCGTTGAGGCTCACGTCGACTTCTTCTTCCGTGGTGGCCCATGAGCTGACGCTGATCCGCATGGCTTTCCGCCCTTTCCACGTCGTGCCGCTCATGAAACAAGTCCCCTCTTCCTGGACCCTTGTGATGACTTCCTGTGTCGTTTCGTCATCCCCGAACGAGACCAACACTTGGTTGATGACGACATCATTGAGTACCTGATATCCGGCGTTCTGTAGGCGCTCGGCAAAGCGGGAAGCGAGTTGACTCGACCGTTCGATCATTTCAGCTACCCCTGATCGGCCCAGCGAACGCAACACCGCCCAGATGTCAACTCCGCGCGCACGGCGCGACATCTGGGGAGTGAAGGTGTCGGGCTGGTCTGCGCCTATCCCCTCTTCGATATACCCTGCTGGGTCCAAGGCGCCAACAGCCGCCAGGTGCTGAGGCTCGCGACAGAAGACCATTCCTGAGTCATATGGGACGTTCAGCCACTTGTGAGCATCAACCGCCCAGGAGTCCGCCCCTTCAAATCCTGAAGTGAGATGGGCACGAGCTGGCGAGGCTGCGGCCCACAACCCAAAGGCGCCATCGACGTGAACCCACGCTCCCGTTTCCATCGCGATATTGCACACTTCCCCGGCCGGATCAAAAGCTCCCGTATTCACGTTTCCCGCTTGAATACACACAATCGTCGAACTATCCAGATCAGGAAGACCCTTGGTATGCAGCCGCCCCTGATCGTCGGTTGGGACACGAACCAGGCGATCGCGGCCGAATCCAAGATGGCGGAGAGCAAGAAGAACGCTGACATGCACCTCCTCGCCGACCACCACCCGCAGTTCAGGAGCTCCGAACAGTCCGCGATCGTTGACATCCCAGCCTTGCCCTACGAGCAGCGCATGTCGGGCCGCCGCCAAGCCGGTCATATTGGCCATCGTCGCACCGGAGACCAATCCTCCCCACGAACCCTCGGGCAGGTTGAGAAGGTCAACCAGCCAGCCGACAGCTGTCGATTCGAGAGCTGTACCCACAGGCGACAGAAGACTCACCGGGGCATTCTGATCCCACGACGTCGCCAACCAATTCGCCGCAACAGCAACCGGCAGAGACCCTCCTACCACGAACCCGAAATAGCGAGGCCCCGCACTGGCCACAGTCGCAGGAGAACCGATCTCGTCCAACAGACTGATCACCTCCTCAGGAGAAGACCCATCATCGGCAAGCTCACCACCCAAAACGCTCAAAGCCTCCACCGCCTCGGCAGAAGGCAACACAGAACGATCACCCAAATCAGCCAGATAGCGACCTGCCCGTTCGGCTACATCCAATAACAAAGTGTCCACTCCAAGAAACAAGGCCACTCCCTTCAACGACTCAGACAGTCACCAAACCGAGTGAATGAACCTACCCAAGCCCAGTGATGGGCAGGTCTCGAACCACAGAGGTGGACTGCCACCGAGCCTCCTGTCGTCATCGACTAGTGGCTCCTTCGTCCGAGAGCCATGGCAGCTCTGGACACTGATCAGGTGGCGTCGGTTTGGCTGCACATCGACCCTGAGGCAGCCCTGGGAGCGAGAGAGACAGAACACCGACTGGATCCAAGGTTCGTCTGATCAGAATCGCAGCTCGCCAATTTCATGCACCGCAGCCTCTGGCGCAACGAACTCGTCGCAACCGAAGCCGCGCGGTTGGGTTTGACTGTGCTTGGTCTCACCGGTCGGAAGCCGGTCGAGGCATTAGTAGAACGCGTAGTTGACACGGTTGGGATCAGACGGAACCTCCGTTACAAGCTGGAGAGCCGCTTAATGTCGTGGTCGGACAGTTCGAGTTCTAGAGCCTGCTCGATCGCTTCCATGTGGTGGGGTTTGCTGGTTCCGGCGATGGGGATTACTCCTGGTTGATTCAGGAGCCATGCGAATGCAACCGCCACATTGCTGACGTCGTGCCCTGCTGCAACTTCGGTCACCACTGCGATGAGCTCTTCCACTCGGTCGTCGATGTCTTCGATCATGTCTGGGCGCAGCGCCATCAGCGACGCCTCCGGTGGCGGCTCCCCTCTGCGGTATTTTCCTGTCAACAGGCCACTCGCCGTTGGACTGTAGGCAAGAAACCCGATCCCCTCCTCCCTGCACACCGGGAGAACCGTCTCTTCTGCCTCTCGCTGAACCAGGTTGTATTCATTCTCCACGAAGAGAGGAGCAGAAAGGTCAAGACGACGTGCGGCCTCGAGCCATTCCATCAAAGTCGGCCCGTCGATGTTGCTGACACCCCAACCACCAGCAAGCCCATCACTGATCAGAGACCCGAAACCTTCCAGTGTCTCCTCAGCTGAAGTCTCCGGATCGGGTGCATGCGCCAAGACCACGTCCACCGCATCCACACCCAGGCGCGCCCGACCGGTCGCGGCGTCTGAGAGCACCGCGTCGAACGAAAGGTCCAACTGGAGTTCACCGTCCCTCTCGACAACGCCCACCTTGTCGACGACGGTCATCCGAGACGCCCGGCCTGGGTCAGCGGCCAGCCAACTGCCGATCATCTCCTGCGACGCTCCCCCCGCATAGCTGAACGCCGTATCAATGATGGAGATACCCAGGCTCTCGGCAGCGTCCAAAACCTGGTGAGCTCCTGATTCGTTGAGACCCGCTCCTATAAGAGCCGATGGAGATCCAACTCCACCGAAGTTTTGACCCCCAACCGCAGCACGTGACTCCACCATCTCGCTACGAGTCTGGCACAGGCACCATCCCAGGAAGCACAGAATCGACCCTCCCGAAAGCCGGAAGTTCGTGCCGGGTTCATAACGAGCGCATACGTGCCGGTATGCGTGGTTTGGCAAAGCGAGCGTTAGTGCGCGGTATCTGGTGTTCTGTGTGCTGGCCGCTGATCGAGATGTATGGACAGATGGGGAACGAGACAGGACTCGGACAACGTTGGTCGATGTATGAGGACGATTCACAGCCTTCTGGCAGCGTTCCTTCTAGTAACGGCGTGTTCGGCCGGTCCCATCGACCCCAATTCAGGTTCACAATCGGCGGAGTCCACACCTCCTGCTGCGCCGGTGGAGTCGACCGCTCCGCGTTCGGAGTTGGCGTCGACGACATCGACAGCGCCTACAGAGACCGTCCCCACGACGCCAGCCGACGACCGCATTCCAGGAGATGCGGAGTCTCTGGTGGACTCGTTCGTCATCTTCTCGAAGAACCCCACCGGGGACAACTTCGAGAAACTGCCGCTGGCCGACTCAGTCGACCTGGGACTAGGTCCGTCAATCGTCAAAACGGTGGAGGCCGAGCAACTCCGCCAACCGGAGGCATGGAAACTCGACGTCGAGCTGTTTCGCGCCTACGTCGGCCCCTTCTCTGCCTTCGACATGCTCAGTGGACTCGCGGACTATGAATCGACGGCTGGAGAACACCCACACTGTGCGTCTCCGCCGGTTCCGCCACCGGATGGACACGCAAGCCACGAGCGCATCAGCGTCCAGCCTCAACTGGGGCCACAGGACAGCTGCCTCATGTGGGCAACCGTGGACTTCTTTCTAGAACCCAGCGGAGAGGTCGTAGCAATCACGCTCGACATGTACGAGCCGTAAGCCGTGGTGTCGAACTATCACCGATCGGATCTTCTTCTCGCCAGACACGCTCAGTCGTGCCGTTCCCGCGCACCTTCTGAAATGATCGTTATTCGCCCAGAATGGATGATCTGCGTGGGGTGGCAGGTGTTTGACGGTGGTGGCTGCGTGGCATCTGACCGGTGTATCTGTGCTTCTCAATCTCGGATGTGGATGCCGGAGGGGTCATATGGATACTGGTCTCGGAAATGGGCGGAACACACCTTCCAGCGGTCGTCTTCGAGGACGGTGTGGAGGGTCCACACTTCGATGTCATCTGCACCCTGAAAATGGACCTCAGTCGATGCCACTTCGGCTTCTGATCCCGTCTCTTCTGTTCCGGTGGCCACGTCTTGCGTCGCCGACCGCTCCGAGATGGAGGTGAGAGGAGCCTTGGACGAGTAGGCGACCCAGGCACCATAAAAGGACGCCAGATCTCCCAGTGAGGAGGGTCGGTCTAGGTCAACCCTGGCGGCTTTGGTGGTCCGACGGCAGAGAAGAGACTCAACACGGGCCACGTCGCCTTCCCTGAGTGCGGTGGTGAACCTGATCACTGCACTGCTCGGGCTGTCAGCCCACGTCCAACCGGTCAGTGAGTCAAAAAAGTCCCGCTTTTCAGCAGTCAACGTCCCATAGTCGTGTTCCCTCCGCAGCTTGCGGACGTAGCGACCAAGCTCGAATCCGTCCTCAATATGACCCTCCGGCACCTCGGCATGACCTTCCCGGGCAACAAAGCTGTTCATGGAATCGCAGAACCACTGCCAGTAGCCGCCATGCTCTTCGTGATCGGGAAGATGATCCGAGATGATCCCGAGGAACGGCTGGAAAGAGGATGATCCTCCATGAAGAGGGTTGAGGTACACCGGAGCGCCGCCTGTCGGTCCCAGGTCAACCTCCGAGAGATCGTCTGAAACGTAGGGTTCGCCCACCCACCTTCCCCTTAGCATCAGGTCCTCAAATTCGATCCCATCCGAGAGCACAGGTGGAGTGACCCTGACCGCGAACTCACCAGCCGGCGACGATCCGATACCGGGAATCAGCTCGCATTCGAACCAACGCCTCTCATCGTCAGCGGGCGGCTCTAGACCGAACAAGAACAAGGACGACGACGACACTCTCTCTGACCTCAGAAGGTAGCCCAAACGAAGGCGCAAGATCCACCCAACAGAAAGAGATACCAAGCGAACCGTATGCTTATCTGTGCCCTGTTGCTAAATCACAGGGGCGGTGAGGTGGGCATGAGAACCGCTCTGGACGTGCCGATCTCGTGCGGTCTCCTGTTATGCGTGTTATCCGCTCAGAACTGTTGATATCGGGTGGTTTAGTCAGCCTCTCAGCTTGTTCATGTCAGCTCGGACGCCATCGGTCCGCCAGCCGCGACAGACCATCAAAGAGTGAGTTCCTACCGGGCAACGTCGATCACAGACGCTAATAGCGATCCTCATGGCTCTTGCCCCGGGGTCCAGCGGTGACGTGAGCGTCTAGTCGACTACCAACAGGGCAGGATCGACGGTGTGGGTCGTCCACACCCCCGATGCATGAGAGCAATGCCAGAGCCGAGGCTGCCCAACGGTCTGTAGAAGCCAGACGTGGGTTACCCATCTCGGGAAGTAGGGAGGCTCGGTAGGGAGGTCGGGCTCGTTGCCGCCGTATCCATGCATAGCCATCGCTGCCCCGCTTCGCTCCCAGACATCGACCAGAACGAACAGATGGCGTTCACCATGTCGTCCCTCAAGTTGACCGCGCTTGGCATCGAAGCGCTCCTCTACGAGCCGATTGATCGTATTTGGGTCGATCCAATGCATCTGGCCGGTTGGATTGAGCCGAACGACAGCGTCGCCTGTCGCTTCGTTTGTCGGGCCTGCACGGGCGACGTCGTACTTGTCGAGAATCGCGTCGGACTCTGGATGACTCCTTTTCCGATATCCGGTTGGGTAGTGGGCGAGGTCCAGCTCCCGAACCCAAAGCGCGTCGAAGAGTCTCTCTCGATCGACGGTTCTGAGGTTGAACGTGGGCTTCAGCAATAGGAACCAGTCGTATCGCAGTCGATCAGTGGTGAGCTTGTGGCCGAGAAGTTCGAGCTGACCGAAGAGGGTACGAGTTGCTTGGTCGGTGGCTGTGGTGACCTCTAGCCAACCTATATGGTCAGCCCCTCGGTAGAGGGCAAAGTCCGCAATGGGTTCGTGGCCGGACTCGGGGAGGGAGACAAGCGCAGCGTCGAGATAGGGCGAAACGATCTCTCTCGCAAGCTGCTCGTCCCGAGGAGGGATACGAGCGTCACGGGCCTCGATCTCCATGATGGACCAGCGTAAGACACGCACCGACAGATTCCGGTCACACACGCGCATAGATGCGTGAGGCCGTCCCGGGCCGCTCCGATTCCGCCCTGTAGCCTCGCTGATAGTTCAACCAGTCGGAGGATCATCAGGTCTGGCTGCTGGGGAGTAAGAAGCCCGGCAGAGATGCTCGCAACCAGGTGCTATAAGTGTCGAGATCCCAGCCGGCCTTCAGCGCTTTGATGACCATTTCGGGTCCCGCCATCAGCCAGAAACCTCTCTTGATTACGTCGTAGGGCATGTCTTCCCTGAGGTATCCCTTTTCCTGGAGCGTGTCGATGAGGCCGCCTTGGTAATGAAAGCGATACTCCTCGAGCTCTTCTAGAGCGGCGGCGACCTCCTCTTCGACGACCGCGGCTTGATAGGCGACTTGAAACAGGGCTAGGGCTCGGCTGGCTACCCGGTGGTTGGTTTCGACCGCGTACTCGATGATCTCGAGCGGGTCGTCGAGACTCCACATGTGTTCATGAGCCGCAGCCAGTTCGTCAACCTCGCCCCCGGATGCTCGGTCGCGGAGGGTGGCCAGCATCAGACCGGGTTTCGACCCGAACAGGTTGTAGAGGGTGCGTTCCGCGACTCCGGCATGGTCGGCAATCGCGGTCATCGTGGTGGCGGCGTAGCCACGTTCCAACATCAGTTCAAACGCGGCGTCGATCACCAGCCGCTGCGCGGCGCGGTGGCGGACTTCTCGGAGTGACATCGAAGGTCACTTTAACTCGCTGCACCTCTTTACAGGTTCACTGCATAACTATATAGTTACTCTGCAACACCCTGGTGAAGGCGACGATGCAGGGATCTACTCCGTTAGACCCATGTGACAGATCGTCGACAAGACCGCCCGTCGTACGCAAACGGCGAGGCGGATGAAAGAGGAGAAGGGCATGAGCGTTGTCAAAGAAGAGGATGTGATCAGCTCGGCGGATCATTCTCAGCTGGGACGCACCTTTGCAATGACCGTCTTCAGTGTGGGGAATTGGGTCTTGTTGGCGACCATGATCTACTTCGTCGTTGCCTTGGCCCTACCCCTAGCCGGTGATCCAGGTGCGCCGCCGATCCCTCCATTCATTGCCTCAATCGCAATCTTCGCTCTCATCGGAATCCTCTCATGGTTCTGGTCGGGGTCGGCCAGGCGCCCCTGGTTCTGGCTGGTGGCCGCCCTGCCCGCCACGCTGATACTCGCGTTCAACGCACCTTTCATCGCCCACGACGTCACCCGCCCTGCCATCACTCCGCAGTTTCTCGTCACCGTGGGAGCGGTGGCTGGAGGGCTCGCCACCATCGTCAGCGGCATCGTCGCCTTCCGTGAGGTGCGTCAAGGCCAGCCGGCCTGGACAAGTTCCGGCCGTGCCGGATGGGTGTCGATGGCGTTCATCGGAGTAGCCGTGGGTGCGATAACAACGTCGATCCTGGCCGGTCTGGCATCCGCCGGCGGGGTGGAGATCACCGAAGCGCCCACAATGACCGGGGTGCTGACCGCAGAGAGAACCGCGTTTGTTGAGACGGCTCTCCAAATGAAGGATGGGGAGGTCCTCGGACTCTTCGTCACGAACAAGGACGACATCGCACACACCTTCGACATCGACAGCCTCGACATCCACGTCGACTTACCGGCGAACTCGACCACCGCGATTGCGATAAAACCCACCAGCCCCGGAACTCTGGACTTCTTCTGCGCGGTCCCCGGCCACCAGGAAGCCGGCATGGTGGGAACGATCGACGTCACCTCATAGATTCAGCGAAAACAAGACGAAATCAAGAAGGGGTGGGCATGACCGAAGCAGCAGACATGACCGGTGCAGCTAGTCGCACAACCGGCATATCATGCATTATCGGCGGGGCCGACCGTTGCGCGTGCACCAGGTCTCGGAGACCTCGACCTCTTGCTATAGCAACGCCGGTGTGGTGCCCTAGGTATCCACGTTTCATGGCGAGTACACCACTCTCGATCGTACCGAGCGCCGAGGTGCCGTTATGTGACGGGCGGATTAGCCCGGCAAAGCGATGATGACGACGAGCAC
>CAZYCX010000039.1:15227-23735 GCA_964645875.1 uncultured Acidimicrobiaceae bacterium | reverse complement strand
GCCGTCTCTCGTCCGTGCTGCAATCCGTCGCGATAAACGCCACGCGATGCAGCGCAGTCGAGTGCTGCACGGGCCGTCTCTCGTCCGTGCTGCAATCCGTCGCGATAAACGCCACGCGATGCAGCGCGGTCGAGGCTCAGTCCGCCCAGCGATGGACGTTGATCACGTCAGGGTCGAAGCCCATCGCGGTGCAGAAATCCCGGAATCGGGGCTCGGGAACCCCCTTCCACTCCAGGTCGTCGAGACTCTCGGCGATTGGGGCATCGAGACGCAGCGTGGTCAGCTCCCGATAGAGGTAGACCACCTCCTGGTTCTGAGCCAGAGTGGCGGCGAGCTTCTCCGCGCCACGCACGCTCACCCCCCAATCGGCGGGATCGGCGGGGATCAACTCGAGACGGGGGAACCGCGCCAGGACCGTGGCTGCGCTCTTGGCTCCCCAACCGGGGAGCCCGGGTACCCCGTCCGCGGTGTCACCGACCAGCGCCAGGTAGTCGGGTATCGACTCGGGATGGATACCGAATTTGTTCACGACACCGTCTTCGCCGACGATCTTCTGCTCCCGACGGTTGTAGGTGACGATGCGGTCCCCCACGACCACCTGGGCCATGTCCTTGTCGGGCGAGCAGATGACGACCTGTTCGACGTCGTCCACCCATTTGATCGCGGCCGCGGCCAGGGTGTCGTCGGCCTCGAACTCGATGTTTCGCCATACAACCACCCCGATGGCCTCCAAGGCTTCCTCGGCGAAGGGGAACTGGCGCAGCAACTCCTCGTCCATGCCCGCCGACGACTTGTACCCGAGGAACATCTCGTTGCGGAAGGACTCGATGACGGTGTCGAAGCTGGCGGCGAGGTGGGTAACCCCCGGCTCGCGGAGCAGGGACAACGTCGACTCCAGGATCCCCAACGTGGCGTGGATGTCGTGCCCGTCGGGGGCGAGCGCAGTGTCCCTGCGCCCGTAGTGGGAACGAAACAGCTCGTAGGTACCATCCAGAAGGTGGAGACGCACGAGAGTGATCCTACGACAGGAGAGGCCACCGACCCCTGGGACACCGTCCAGGACGAGTTCGGAGACCTGGGCTCCCGCCTCAAAGAGACCTATCGGAAAGTGGGCTCCGACGGAGGGCCTTCCGACGAAGAGATCAAGGACGCCTTCGGGACACTGATCGGGGCATGGGACCAGGTGGCCGCGTCGGTGAGCACGGCTCTTCAGGACCCGGAGGTACGTGAACATCTGAAGGCAGCCGCCAGTTCTCTCGCCACCGCCCTGGGTAGGACGATCAGCGAACTGGGGAGTGAGCTGAGTAGCCACGAGCGTTGGTCGGCGACGAGCCCGGACGAAAACGCCAGGGGCGAAGAGGAGTAGCCGGCACGTGGGGCCCCTGATCGACGTCGACGAGCTGGCCGCCGCGCCCGGCAAGTTCCGGATCTACGACATCCGCTGGGATCTGACCGACCCCGACAAGGGGCGAACGACCTACGAGGCAGGGCACATCCCAGGAGCCGTCTTCGTCGACCTCGACGAGGACTTGTCGGCGGCTCCCGACGGTGGAGGGCGGCACCCCCTACCGGACATCGACGAGTTTGCGGGGACACTCGGCCAACTGGGGATCAGCCCCCAATCTCACGTAGTGGTCTACGACGACGTCGCCGGAAGTATCGCAGCCCGTCTGTGGTGGATGCTACGGGCGATCGGCCACGAGCGAGCCCAGGTCCTCGATGGTGGGTATCAGGCTTGGATCGCTTCCGGGCACGACGTCGGGGTGGGCACCGTCGCCCCGGAGCCGACCCGTCCCTACCCGGTGCCCGACGGGTTCGAAGGTGTGGTCAGCCGAGCCGACCTGGGTCATCGGGCCCTCGTCGACGCCCGGGCCGAGGAGCGCTATCGGGGCGAGGCCGAGCCCGTCGACCCCAAGGCGGGTCACATACCCGGAGCGATCAACATACCCACCTCGAGCAATCTCACTCCAGAGGGGCGCTTCCTCCCCGCGGAGGAGCTCGCCTCGATCTACGCCAACCTGCCCTCCGACACCGTGGTCTCATGCGGCAGCGGGGTCACAGCCTGTCACGACGCGCTGGCGATGGTGATCGCCGGACGTGAATTGCCCTATGTCTATGTCGGCTCGTTCTCGGAGTGGTCTCGACTCGACCTCCCGGTGACGACCGGGCCAAACCCGTGATCAGCCAGAGGGCTGTGGAGGCCATCGAGGCGTCGGACACCGACGAGCTGCTCCGCGTGGTGGACGGGCTCTGCGAGAACGACGCCTGGGACGAGCTGGTCGAGCTGAAGACACGCTGCCGGGAGGCGGTGAGCCGGGGCAAGCAGCTCTGGGGTGTCGAGGAGCACATCCGATACCGGCTGACTCTCGAGGCGCCGGGTGAATGGGCAGGAGCCGCCGTCAGCGAAGGAGTCTCAAGATTCGCCCTCGGCCCGCTCCCGGAAGTGGCCGCCTCGACGAAGAGTTGGGCAGAACTGGACGAGCACCTCGACGACGGGCCCTGGCGTTCCGTCACCGCCGCCGAAAGAGTGGTTCGCGGCGACACCGAAACGCCTCCCATCCCGGACCTGCCCAACCGTCTCGCATCCTGGGAGCCGGAGTACCCGGTCGCCATCTACAAGGCCGACAAAGTCGAAGCACCCTCGCCGTCTCCCCCGGACGTGGTCGAGACGGATCTGCCATCGACGTTCACCTCGATCGACGACCCCCAGTCGGAAGGCGCCCTCTTCGATCTGGTCCAGCCCTGGGTGACCGAGTCGAACGGCCGATACGAGACGTCTGCCGTGGAGGGGACCGCCCTCGATGCGATACGCGCCCTGGGTCTCACCATGGCGCGTGTAGGTGAGATGTCCACTGACGAGGCCATCCGTTGGATGGCCTGGGCCGGCGCCTCGGGCGGAGCCCACGGGCGAAGGAGAGGGGCCGCCGCCGGCCGGGTCGGGGTGTGGTGGGCGATAGCCACACTGTGCGACCTCGCCTGGCCCGTAGAGCCCGACGTGATGGAGACCGCCCTGCGCAGGCTCTCCTTCTATTGGTTCGACGACGGCTCGCCGGGCACAGGCTGGGGACTGCGTCTCGCCATCGAAGACGCCTCGTCGGATCTGGGGTGGGCGATATCGGCGGTCGACGCCGCCGACTGAATCGAGATCAAGCGGCGGAGTCGACGAACACTGACCGGGTGTGCCAACCGGTGGCTCCGTCGGGGGCGGGTGGCCTCATGTCCCGGGTCTGTGTCTCCCCGTGGCCGTCCGTTGCCCGACATCGGAGCAGGTGGCGCCCCTCGGCGGTCACGTCCCAATCGATCCTCCACTGCACCCATGCGTTGTCCGAGAGGGGCTCGCTCAACTCGGCATCCAGCCATGGCTCGCCCTCTCCCAACTGCACCTCCACCCTGGGGATGCCCCGGGTCGGGGCCCAGGCCACTCCGGCCACCACGTGACGCCCGGGTGGGATCCGAGTGCTGTGGCCGGGGGTGTCGATCCTCGACTGGGTCTTGATCGGAGCCTCCTTGGCCCATCCTCTCGGCACCCAATAGGCGTTGAACCCGTCCCAGGTAGTCAACTCGATCTCGGAGAGCCACTTGGTCGCTGACACGTATCCGTAGAGACCGGCTACCACGAGACGGGCGGGGAACCCGTGCTCGAAGGGCAGGGGCTCACCGTTCATGCCCACCGCCACCAGCGCCTCCCGGCCGTCGTAGGCGGCCTCCACCGGGAACCCGACGGTGAACTCGTCAACGGACCGCCCGACGATCTGGCCCGCATCGGGATGGACGCCGGCGCGATCGAGCATCTCGCTGAGGGGGACGCCCAGCCATCGGGCGTTGCCCACGAGCCCTCCCCCCACCTGGTTCGACACACAGGAGAGGGTGATGTCTCGTTCCACCATGCGCATGTCTGCCAGATCGGAGAAGTCGATCGAGTAGGGACGGTCGACCATCCCCGTGACACTCAGGGTCCACTCCTGCAGGTCGACCCTCGGAACCGAGAGGGCGGTGTCGATGCGGTAGAAGTCCTCGTTGGGGACCAGGATCTCCGCCAACCCCTCGATCTCGAAGTCCGCCGCCTCCGACACGGGCGGCAGGGTGTCCGCCGCACCGGGCAGGACGACTTCGTCCCGTCCCGCCACCGCCCGCTTCGCCCGCTCGATCAGCATGCGACCCAGGCCACCGGCGACGGCCGCGACTCCGATGACTGCCCCGGCGCCGAGGAGGAAGTCGCGTTTGGACGTGTCACGGGCTTCACCGCCATCAGGCTCGCCCAGGCGGTGGAGCATTCGCAAGGTCGCCAGACCGGCGAACACCGCGGCGCCTGCCGGAATCACGGCCGTGCCCGGGGACACCCGGGGGTCGATGACAGCAGCAGCCGCGGCGACAGCACCGAAGGCCAGGAACACCCCGAGCGCCAGTCCGAATCGGGCCCGGGACAGGACGCCGACGATCGCACCGATCACGATCGTGACGACGACGATGCCCACCAGGAGAACCAATTTGTCGTTGGTCCCGAACACCGAGATAGCCCAGTCCTTGACCACCGGGGGAACGTTGTCGATGACCCAGTTGCCCAAACTCTCCACGAGCGAGGGCACCGAGGGGAGGAGACCGGCGATCAACTCGGACACACCCAGGCCGATGCCGGCGGCCAGGCCGCCGGCAGATGCGTCGCGGAGACGTGTCGAGCTCACCGCGTGGAACCTAGGAACTCTCCAGCTAATGAGGGGTAAAGCCCGCTTCCGGTAGGGTCGGAGCATGCAATTTGGAGCCTTCGTACCGCAAGGCTGGAGACTCACTCTCTCCGGCATCGCCACCGATCAGCACTGGCCAACCATGCTCGGCGTGGCCCGGGACATAGAGCGCCTCGGCTACGACTCGCTCTGGGTGTACGACCATTTCCACACCGTCCCCGAGCCCACCCAGGAGGTGACCTACGAAGCCTGGACGATGATGTCCGCGCTGGCCGCCACCACCGAGACGGTCCGGCTGGGACAGATGTGCACCTGCAACACCTATCGCCCCCCGTCGTATCTGGCCAAGGTGGCAGCCTGTATCGACGTGATCTCGGGCGGCCGTCTCGAGATGGGAATCGGGGCGGGTTGGTACGAGCACGAGCACGACGGCTACGGCTACCCCTTCCTCTCCCCCGGGGGACGCCTGGGGATGCTCCGCGAAGGGGTGGAGATCATGAAGGCGATGTGGACCGAGGACGAGGTCGACTACGAGGGCGAGCACTACACCCTGAAAGGCGCCATCTGTCAGCCCAAGCCCGTCCAGGAGCCTCACATCCCGTTCTGGATCGCCGGTGGCGGGGAAAAGGTGACCCTCGACATCGCCGCCAGATACGCCCGATACACCAACTTCGGCGGTGACGACCTGAACTCCTTCGTCCGCAAGTCGGAGATCCTGCAAGGACATTGCGACGAAGTTGGGACCGACTTCGACACCATCACCCGGTCGGCGAACTTCAACATCTTCTGCGCTCCAACCGAGGGTGAGGTCGAAGAGAAGAAGCAATGGCTCACCCAGCATCTCGGAAGGCACGTGCCAGAGGAGAAGGCGAAGCGCTCGGCGGCCTTGTTCGACCGGATGTCGGGCACGCCTGATCAGGTGATCACCAGGTTGAAGGAGTACGAGGCGGCCGGGATGGGCTACGCCATCGTCCACTTCACCGATGCCGCTTTCGACCGGAGCAGCCTCGAGCTGTTCGCCAGAGAAGTGATTCCCGCGTTCACATGATGGAGTTGGTGGTCGGGGACGACGGCGTGCCCCGATGCTGGTGGGGATCCGATCCGGACATCTACCGCGCCTATCACGATGACGAGTGGGGTCGACCCACCACCGACGACCATCGTCTCTTCGAGAAGGTTTGTCTGGAAGGCTTCCAGGCCGGTCTCTCCTGGCTGACCATCCTGCGCAAACGCGAGGACTTCCGGACCGCCTTCGCCGCATTCGACCCGCGAATGGTCGCCGACTTCGATGAAGCCGACGTTGCCCGGATCCTCACCGATCGCGGGATCGTCCGTCACGAAGGCAAGATCCGGTCCACGATCAACAATGCGGAGAGGGCCCTCGAGTTGAGGGACGAGTTCGGATCGCTGCGCGACTACTTCTGGTCGTGGGCTGAGCCGGAAACCCCTCCACCGGACGACATCCCGGCGACGACGCCGACCTCGACCGCCCTGTCCAAGGACCTGAAGAAGCGGGGTTGGACCTTCGTCGGCCCCACGACCGTCTACGCCTTCATGCAGGCAATGGGTCTGGTAAACGACCACCTCGGGGAATGTCACGTACGCGAGGTCTGTGCCGCCGAACGACGGTCTCTAGTCTCTGCCGCGTGATCGAGCGGCCCGAGTTCACCATCGGCATCGAGGAGGAGTACCTCGTCGTCGACCGCGAGACCCGGGATCTCTTCAAGAAGCCGCCCAAGGAGATGTGGGACGCCCTCGGCGAGGTCCTGGGCGCCCAGGTGACCCAGGAGTTCCTCCAGGCACAGATCGAGGTGGGGACCAAAGTATGCGCCCGGGTCTCAGAGGCGCGGGAGGATCTGGCCACCTTGAGACGGGATCTGTCGAAGGTGGTGAGCGAGTACGGGGCCGCCATCATCGCCGCATCCACCCATCCTTTCGCCAATTGGGCCCAACAGGAGACCACCGAGGACCCCAGGTACCTCAGACTTCGGGCGGACTATCAGCAGGTGGCCCGTCAACTCGTCATCTGCGGCATGCACGTCCATGTGGGTATCGCTGACCCGCATCTGCGCATCGACCTGATGAACCAGGTCAAGTACTTCCTCCCCCACCTGCTCACCCTGTCCAGCTCCTCTCCCTTCTGGGACGGCGTGCTCACCGGTCTCCATGCCTACCGACTGGTCATCTTCCAAAACATGCCCCGCACCGGGATCCCCGAGGAGTTCATCTCCCACGCCGAGTACCAGAGGTATGTGGAGATCCTCGTGGAAGCCGGGTTGATCGAAGACGGCTCGAAGCTGTGGTGGGACATCCGCCCTTCCGCCAAGTACCCGACGCTGGAGATGCGGGTCAGCGACGTGTGCACCCGGCTCGACGATGCCATCACCATCGCCGCCCTGTATCAGTCACTCCTCGGGTTCCTCTACCGTCTCCGCCGCAACAACCAGAAATGGCGCATCTACGCACCCGGCATCATCGAGGAGAACATCTGGCGCGCCCAGCGCTACGGCACCGAAGGCTCGTTGGTGGACTTCGGGAAGGGAACCCTGGTCCCGTTTCCGGACCTCCTCGAGGAGATCATCGAGCTCGTGGCCCACGACGCCGTGGAGTTCGAGGTCCGCGATGAGGTCCGCCATGCCCGGACGATCGTGAGAGAGGGCACCAGTGCCCAGCGTCAGGTCTGGGCCTACGAGAGAGCACTGGAAGACGGAGCGTCTGAGCACGAGGCCCTGCAGGCCGTGGTCGACGAGTTGATCGTTGACACCCTCTACGGGATCGAGGTTTGAGATGAGCCGTCCGATTCGCATCGCCCTGCAACTCCAGCCCCAGCACGCCGAGTATGCCGAGATCCGCGATGCCGTGATACGCGGAGAGGAGATGGGCGCCGACATCGTCTTCAACTGGGACCACTTCTTCCCTCTGAGCGGTGACCCCGCGGGAAAGCACTTCGAGTGTTGGACCATGCTGGGGTCTTGGGCCGAGGTGACCGAGCGGGTGGAGATCGGAGCGCTCGTCACCTGTAATAGCTACCGCAACCCAGAGCTCTTGGCGGACATGGCCCGGACGGTGGACCATGCCTCCGCCGGGCGGCTCATCCTCGGGATCGGAGCAGGGTGGTTCCGGAAGGACTACGAGGAGTACGGCTACGAGTTCGGCACAGCCGGGATGCGGCTCGCCGACTTGAGGCAGGCGCTGCCCCGTATCCAGAGTCGCTTCGCCAGGCTGAACCCCAATCCCACGAGAGACATTCCGATCCTCATCGGAGGTGGCGGGGAGAAGAAGACGTTGAGATACACCGCCGAGTTCGCCGACATATGGCACGGATTCGGGACAGCGGAGGTGATCCGGCACAAGAACCAGGTCCTCGATGCCCATTGTGCGGACATAGGCCGCGATCCGAAGGAGATCGAGCGCTCGTGCGGTGCACGACCGACCAGCGTCGAGCGTGGAGACGAGCTGATGGAGGCCGGAGCCACGCTGATCACCCTCGGGTTCGACGGTGACACCGGATACGACCTCTCCCCGGTGGCCGACTGGATCGCGTGGCGAGACGAGAGAAACGCCACGTAGCAGGACATCCGGCGGTCGACAGACCGGAATCAGAGACAACCTCGCATACCGCTAGAGTGCCGGCCCGTGAGTGACGTTCAGACCGCCGGCGCCGCGATGGGGATCCCGCCCGAGCTGGTGCAACGCTCGGCCGCAGCCCGCGCCGAAGCCGACGGGACATCGATAGACGACGTTCTCGCCGCCTGGGCAGGCGATGCCCCGCCACCGGCGCCGTCAGCCCCGCCCGAAGAGGAGCCGGCAGCAGAGACAGAGGCCC
>CAZYCX010000039.1:0-15127 GCA_964645875.1 uncultured Acidimicrobiaceae bacterium | reverse complement strand
GCAGCGGCCGCGGTAGCCGTGATGGACGAACCGGAGAGCGCCGAGCCATCTCGGCCCGAGGTCGAGTACGAACCGGAGCCCGAGGAAGAGCTCGAGCCCGTCCCGCTCGGCGTGCGGCTCAAGACGGCGGTCCGGGTCGGGGCATGGACCGGTGCCGCCCTGGGAGTGGTCGGGTTCCTCGCCGCCAGCGCACTCTGGGCACCCAATGCCACCGCTCTCCCCGAGTCGGGACCGGTGGTCCAGGTGGGACCGACCGGTCTGCTCATCGGAGTGGTTCTGGTCAGCCTCGCCTTCGGTGCGATCGTCGCCGGGGTGTCACGCACCGCCACCGGATGGGCTAACCCCGCCATGCAGCTCTCCGGATCCAAGGCCGGAACCGTCTGGCTGGGGGCCGCGATCGGCGTGGTCCTCGGAATCGTCGCCGGAGCGATGCTCAGCGGATTCGGGACTCCCGTCGAAGGGTCCGACCCGCCATTGGTACAGCTCCCCGTGCTGCCCACCCTGTTCGTGATGGTGATCGGAGGGGCCATCCTCGGAGCCGCCACCGCCCTCGTCCCCCAATTACTCGGCGTACCGGTGGCTCTCGACGACGAAGACAGCGAGGAGGTCGAGACGGTCAAGACCCGGCTGGGCAATGCCATCGGCATACCCCTCGCCGGGGTGATTCTCCTGGTCCTGTTGGTTCTGCCTTTCGGCTTCACCCTCATCGAATCGAACCATCTCGCCCCGGGCGTCGGCGGGGCGGTGGTGGCCGTAATCGCTGCCGGCGGGATCCTCGGCTTCTCGGCGCTGGCCGGTTCCAGGCCGGAGATGAAGATCTCGTTCGGAGACCTGATGGTCGCCGTCATCGGCATCGGAGTGGTGCTGATCATCATCATCTCGGTGCTGTTCGCGCTCCAGAGCGATGACGACGGCGAAGAGCACGTCGAAGACCAGGCTGTGGTTCAGGTGATCTGATCGAGCTCCAGTGCGTTCAACGCATCGGCTCGGTTTCCGGTCTCCAGCAACAGCATGATCTTGTGGGCCACATCGCTGGCCACCCCTTGTTGGGCCTCGACCGTAGATGCACCGATGTGTGGGGTGAGAACGAGATTGGGAGCCTCCCGCAACGGGGAGTCGGCAGGCAGCGGCTCCTGCTCGTAGACGTCGAGAGCCGCCCCGGCAATGGTCCCGTCGTGCAATGCCCTGGCCAAGGCTTCTTCATCGACGACACCCCCTCGAGACGAGTTCACCACGAAGGCCGACTTCTTCATCTGCCTGAGGGCCCCATGCCCGACGATGCCTGTGGTCTCCTCGTTGAGGGGCACATGGACGGAGAGGAAGTCGCTCCTCTGGATCACATCATCGAAGCCGACCATTTCGATGCCCAGCCCCTCGGCTCGCGTCGGCGACAGGTAGGGGTCGTAGGCGATGACATGCATGTCGAATGCCATGCATCGGACGGCGACTTCGCTTCCGATCCGCCCCGCTCCGATGAGACCCAGCGTCTTGCCTCTGAGCTCCACACCTCTGAAATCGGACCGGTTCCATCCACCGCTGCGCACCGACGCGTCCGCGGCCGGGATCCTTCGGGCGACAGAGATCAGCAGAGCCAGGGTGAGCTCGGCCGCCGCGATCGTGTTGCCCCCGGGAGCGTTGAACACGGCGACTCCTTTCTCGCTCGCCGCCTCCATGTCCACGTTGTCGACGCCCACGCCGGCCCTCCCCACCGCCTTGAGGTTCGGAGCGAGGGCGAGCATCTCGCGGGTGACTCTGGTCACACTTCGCACGATCAGAGCGTCGGCAACGGCCAGCTCGACGAGAAACTCGTCACTCGCGGAGTCGTTGACGGAGATGACTTCGAAACCAGCGGCGCCGAGGAGAGGGCCCAGAGCGGATAGCGTCACCGTGTCGGTGACGAGGACCCGATAGGTCATGACATGACGTCGGTGAGGACTTCGAGCAGAGCCTCGAGCTCGTCGAGGGTGTGATCGCCCATGTGGCCGATGCGGAACGTCGACTCTCTGAGCTTGCCGTATCCACCTCCGACGACCCATCCCAGCTCCCGGAGTTCGGTGACGATACGCTGCGCCTCGTCTGTGGCCACACAGGTGACGGTGGGAGAGCGATGGCCTTCGGCGGCGAAGACACCGATGTCGACACCGCGTTCTCCCATCTCCCCCACCCACTCGAACGTTCGTTGCTGCATGTCGAGGTGTCGTCGCCAACGCCGCTCGATCGTCTCATCGGCGATCCGCTTCAGCTGGTAGTCGAGTGCGTAGAGCAGTGATACCGCGGGGGTGGCCGGTGTCTGATGGTTCTCGATCTGGTCGTGGAGGTCCACGAGATCGAAGTACCAGCCTTTGGCGGACGCCTTCGCCGACCGCTCCAGCATGGCCTCCCCGGCGACACCGAACGCCAGTCCGGGCGGGAGCGCCAGTGCCTTCTGCGAGCCGGTCAGGATGAAGTCGACGCCCCAGGCGTCGGTGTGGGTCTCGACCCCGCCCACTCCGGTGACGGAGTCGACGAGGAGCAGAGTGTCGTCGTGGCGCCGCACGATGGCGGCGATCGCCTCTAGGTCCTGGAGGGCGCCGGTCGACGTCTCCGACTGGGACAGGGTCACCGCGTCGTAGGTCTCAGCGGCGAGCCGCCGCTCCAGCTCCTCCGGTGAGTGGACCTGACCCCAGTCGACCTCCCATCGGTCCACCTCGTGACCGCAGGACACCGCGATCTCGGCGAATCGATCGGAGAAGGCCCCATTGACCAGACTGAGGACCTTCCCCTCGGCGACCCCGTTGCGGACAGCGGCTTCCATCAGTCCCGAGGCCGACGATGTTGAGACGATCACCGGTCGCTCCGTCTGGAACACCGGCTTCATCCCGGTGTCGATGGAGGCGAACAGATCCTGAATGGCCTGGCCACGGTGGCCGATCATGGGACCGTCCTGTGCGGCCAGGACGTCGGGACGGACCTCGGTCGGGCCGGGCAGGAAGAATCGGCCGGGTTCGAGGGGGTTGGTCATCACGCTGTTTTACCAGGGTGGGCCGCGATGGCGAAGGCGATGGTTTTCCGACACTCCAGGGCCCGTGTTGGCCCCGGGGCAGATTCCGGTTCGCTAACCGCGGATGGCGACGATGCCCATGGCGGCCAGAACGACCAGGTAGAGGGCGACAGCGAGGATGAAACCGGCGGTGAAGAACCGGTTGATGAGCGGCTTCTCGAAGCGGACGTGCATGAACCATCCCACCACCACGATGAACTTGATCGCGGAGAGCACGAGGAGGATGGCGGCATTGATGAACCCGAGCTCCAGCTGGCGATCGATGTAGTACATCGCCACCTCGACGGCGGTGACCACCGCCAGGAAGGCGGCGATCTTCCAGTACTGGCCGGGCGTGGGATGGTGAGCGTGCTCTTCGGTGCTCATACGGGGGGCAGGGAGAGCAGGTAGACGACGGTGAAGATGACGATCCAGATGATGTCGACGAAGTGCCAGTAGAGACCGACCAGCTCCAGGTTCATGCCGTGCTTCTCGCTCAGGCCCCCTTGGCGCCGGGAGATTCCCCACAGCGACAGCAGCATGATGATGCCGAGCGCGACGTGGGTTCCGTGGAAACCGGTCAGCACGTAGAACGCCGATGCCGCCGGGTTGGTGGACAACGTCATGTCATAGATAGTGATGAACTCGTAGAACTCGAAGACCTGGCCCCCGAGGAACACAGAGCCGAGGGCGGCGGTGGCGAAGATCCAGGTCCGCGCCCCGTTCTGGTCCCCCCGGGAGAGGGCGTGATGGGCCAGGACCATCGTCAGCGACGACATGAGCAAGACGAACGAACTGACCGAGGTGAACGGGATGTCGTAGATCTCCGCCGGATACACCCCTTCGAACCCTCCCCGGTTGGAGTAGAGGAGATAGTTGGTGATCAGCGCTCCGAAGAAGAGGAACTCCGAGCTGAGGAAGATCCACATCCCCAGCTTGCGGTTCTCGATGCCGGTCGACTCGTGCTCCTCGTGGTGGGCGACCGGAGCGTCGTGAGCGATGTCACTCATCCGGCACCACCTCCCCGGCCTGCTCCTCGGTGAGGAAGTCGGCGGTCTCTATCTCGACCCCGCGGAACTCTTCCTCGTCGGCGTCGCCCTCGTCGCCCTCGTGGTGGTCGCCCCCATCGTGGTCCATGGGTTCTTCCAGTGGCTCGATGCCCCACCCGATCAGGGCGGCGAGGCTGATCAGCGCTCCAACGACGATCATCGCCTTGCCCCACATGGTCTCGTGATAGATGATCCCGTAGAAGACAGTCGGGATGCCCAGCGCCATCACGATCGGGAAGTAGGACGGGGCAGGCAGATGGATCGGGCTCTTCGGGTTGCGCCCCTCCTCTTCGAGGCGGGCAAGTAGCTCGTCGGCCTCGGGTTTGCGCACCGCGCGGCCCTCTTCGTCCTCGTCGTACTTCATGTGCCAGAAGTGGTCGAGACGGGTGACCACCGGCGGCTCGGCGAAGTTGTACTCGGGGGTCGGGTTGGGGCTCGTCCACTCCAGCGTGCGCGCGTTCCAGGGGTCGAGGCCCGACGGCTCACCGTGACGTCGGCTGTGATACCAGTTGTACATGAAGACCAGGATCGAGAGGGCGATGGTGAACGCACCGATCGTCACTGCCACGTTCCAGGTCTCCAACCCTGCCCCTGACGGGTACTTCCAGGTGCGGCGGACCATCCCCTGCAGACCCAGCCAGTGCATGGGGGCGAAGGTGAGGTTGAAGCCGACGAACATCAGCCAGAAGTGGAGCTTGCCCAGCCTCGGGTTCATCACCCTGGCGCTGAGCTTGGGGAACCAGTAGTAGAGACCGGCGAAGATGCCGAACACCGCTCCTCCGAAGAGGACATAGTGGAAGTGGGCCACGATGTAGTAGGTGTCGGTCTGCTGCCAATCGGAGGGCACGATCGAGTGGGTGACCCCAGAAAGACCCCCGATGGTGAACATGGCGACGAATCCGATCGCGAACAGCATCGGGGTGGACAACCACAATCGGCCTCCCCACATCGTCCCCATCCAGTTGAAGATCTTGATCCCGGTCGGGATGGCGATGGTCATGGTCGCCAGGCCGAACGCGGCCTGAGCCACCGGGGTGATGCCCGACGAGAACATGTGATGGGCCCAGACCCCGAATCCGAGGAATGCGATCGCCGCCCCGGCGAAGACCACGGCCGAGTAACCGAACAGCGGCTTGCGGCTGAAGACCGGGAGCACCTCGGAGACGATGCCCATGGCGGGCAGGATCAGGATGTAGACCTCGGGGTGGCCGAAGAGCCAGAAGAGATGCTGCCAGAGGACCGGATCACCGCCACCGACCGGGGCGAAGAACACGGTTCCGAACTGGCGGTCGAAGGTGACCATGAACAGGGCCACGGCGATGATCGGGAGGGAGAAGAGCAGCAGGAAGGCGACGACGGTCGTCATCCAGGCGAACACCGGCATGCGCAGCAGTCGCATCCCCTTCGCCCTCATGTTGAACACCGTGACGATGAAGTTGATCGCCGAGACCAGGGAGGCCAGACCGAGGATCTGCAACCCCAGGGCCCAATAGTCCATCGCCGTGCCCGGCGAGTACAGGGGCCCGGCGTTGGGCTGATAGCCGAACCATCCCCCGTCCGGGGAGTTGGCGAGGAAATTGAACGATCCCGGTCCTCCGCCGGCGGCGAGGCTCCCGAAGTTGGCCCCGTCGGGGGAGACCGGAGGCAGCGATGTCCCGAAGATGAAAGTGCTGTAGAGGAAGATGCCGCCGAAGAAGAAGATCCACCACGAGAGTGCGTTGAGTCGGGGGAAGGCGACGTCTCGCGCGCCGATCAACAACGGGAGCAGATAGTTCATGAACGCCGCCCCCACCGGCATCACGAACAGGAAGATCATCGTGGTGCCGTGCATGGTGAAGAGGGCGTTGTAGGCACCGGCGGTGAGAAACTCCGCGTCGGCCTGGGTCAGTTGGATGCGGAGCAGCAGCGCCTCGGTGCCGCCGAGGATGAAGAAGATGAAGGCGGCATAGCCGTACATGATGCCGATCTTCTTGTGATCGACGGTCGTGATCCATCCCCAAAGACCGGTGGTCGACTTGGGGCGACGGAAGATGGTCGTGGGGGGGCGTTCTGCCGTGGCGGTCATTCCATGCTCTCCAACCAGACGATGAGGGCGTCGATCTCCTGCTCGGTCAGCGCCAGGTCGGGCATGAAGCTGCCCGGCTTGACGTGGGGTGGGTTGTCCAGCCAGCGCTTCAGTGCCTCTTCCCTGGTCTCGCCGTCCTCGGGCAGGATCGCCCCGGCGAACATGTTGCGTGAGGCGAAGTGGGTCAACTCCGGACCGTTGAACGCCTCTCTCGGGATGAGACGGGACGCCTCCTCGTCGTCGAAGCGCACCTGGTGACACTGGAGGCATTGCCGGTTGAGGTACACCTGGTACCCCTCGTAGGTGGGATCACCCTCCTGGGGCAGAGTGGCAGGCTCCTGCTGGTGGGTCAGCCATCGGTCGTAGTCCGCGTGGCTGACCGCATGCACCCGGGCCCGCATCAGCGAGTGGGACAGCCCGCAGAACTCGGCGCAGTGGCCCCAGTACTCACCCGGCTCGTCGGCCTGGAGACGGAGCTCGGTGGTCTGACCCGGGATCAGGTATCGCTTCCCGTTGAGGGCGGGGATCCAGAAGTTGTGGATCACGTCGTCGGAGGTCATCTGGGCGCACACCTCCTGCCCGGCGGGGATGACCATGACGTTGGCCGTGTAGATGTCAGCCTCGGGGTAGTAGTACTCGAACCACCACTGGTGCCCGATGATCTCGATCTCCAAGGCGTCCGGGCTGCATTCGGTCAAGTCGAAGATGGACCTGACCGTGGGCACGGCGATGAAGGCGAGGATCAAGGCGGGGATCACAGTCCAGAGGACCTCCAGCTTGGGACTGCCGTGGAGCTGTTTCGGCTCGGTGCGACCGTCTCCACCGCGGTCGCGGAACAAGAAGAGGATGACTACCAGGCCCCCCATCACGAGGGCGAAGACGGCGGTGGCGATCCAGAAGACCAACCAAAAGAGACCATCGATCTCCTCTGCGAGCGGCCCGGCCGGCTCGAAGGTGGTGAGGGGATTCTCCTCGACCTCGATGATCGCACACGCACTGAGCAGGAACGCAGATCCAACCAGCGCGGCGAGACGTGTCAGTCGTCGGCGGAACGGGGCCATCGGGACGGCATCATACGAAGATTCAGAAGTAGCGACCAACTCATCGCCGTGGCCGTCCCACCGGCCATCCAAAACGACACACCGCATCGAAATCATGTCGATGACGTTTGACGCGGCCCACACCTGCCGGACATGCTTAGGCACCTTGAGCGGTAGCCGTCCACTCCCGATGTTCCCCCTGGGCTCGACCCTGCTCCCTGGGATGGCGCTCCCCCTTCGCCTGTTCGAGCCGCGCTATCTCCAGATGTATGCCGACATCATCGACGAGGACCGGGAGTTCGGGGTGGTTCTCATCGAGAGAGGGATCGAGTCACGAGACGACAACCCGACCTACGACATCGGGTGCACCGCCTACATCGTGGGCTCGGGGATGCACGAGGACGGAAACCTGGCCCTGGTTGCCATCGGCAGGCACCGGCTGAGAGTGATCGAATGGCAGGAGTCGAACCCCTACCCCTTGGCGACGATCGAAGATCTCGAAGACGATCCCTTGACAGAGGAAGGGATGCAAGCGTTGGAGTCGGCCGCCAACCGACTCCCCGCCCTGCTCGCCGTGGCCGCGGAGCTCAACCCCGAGTTCGACGCCGAGGTGCCGGAGCTCAGCGAAGACCCTGGGCAGGCGATCTATCAGCTCGCCCAGCTCGCCGGTTTGCAGGCTTTCGACCTGCAGAAGGTTCTGGAGGCGGAGCCCACCGACCACCGCGCCGAGTTGGTCGACGAGCTGATGAGCGAGACCATGGAGATGATCCAGCTCCAGCTGAGCCTGGAGTGAGCCCCCGAGACCGTTCTGTGAAGATCCATGGACACTGTGGGTCGGTAGACCCTCACAGAACGGTTGGTCAGCCGGAGACTTCCTCCAGGGCGGCGCGCAGCTCGTCGTCGGAGACGGCGCCCTCGAAGGCGGCGGTGACCGTGCCGGTGGCATCGGTCACGTAGAGCCACGGCTCGGTGGGAAGACCCCACTCCTGGACTGCCGGGACCAATACCAGATCATCGCGATTGGTGACGTGGATGTTCTCGTACACCTCGACGTGGACATAGTTGAGGTTCGGATATTCGGAGACGAGCTCCTGGACCTGGTCGAGCATGGGCCCGCATGACTGCGACGTGCACCAGGCCGGAGTGGCGAAGACCAGCACCGACGGCCCCGAGTCGACCGCCTCGGCGACGGTCATCTCGTAGAAGGACTCCTCAGGCGTGGGGTCGGAGGTGAGATCGTCGAGCGGCGCGTCGTTGAGGGTTCGGGTCTGCGACCGTGGAGCCTGATCGCCCACCTCGACCTGCACCGGGTCGTCCACGGCTACGAAGCCGATCGGTGCCAGCTCCCCGAGGGCGCCGGCGTCGATATCGAGCTGGTACATCGCCGGGCCGGGGATGTCGACGTAGAAGGCATAGAGACCGACGACGTCGGGAATCGTCCAGAGGAAGCTGCCCTGGTACTCGCCCAGGGGGGAACCGATGTCGTCGCGAAGGACGGCGACCGGAGTGACGTCGGGTGTGGCCACCATCTCCCCGGTGGGCACGTCGATCACCGCGACCAGGATCCGCTGCTCTCCGGTACCGATCGAGCTCGAGGCGAGGCGGCCCAGGGAGTTCGTCTCGCCGGAACAGGCGGCGACGATCCCCGCCACCAAGAGCAGGGCTGCAAGCCTCCTCACAGCAGCACGTCCAGCATCACCGCGGCGAACAGAACCGACAGGTAGACCGTCGAGGTGGTGAACAAACGCATTGCCTGCTCCGGATGGCGCACCACCCTCCACGTGTCCCAGAGAAACCAGGCTCCAAGGACGAGCGCCGCTATCAGGTAGATCCACGACATGCCCCCCAGAGGAACCAGGAGCAGCGAGACTCCGACCATCAGCCCGGTGTAGAGCAACATCCTCCGCGTCGTGGCCTCGACCCCGGCCACCACAGGCAGCATCGGCACCCCGGCCGCGGCATAGTCGTCTTTGTACCTCAGGGCCAGCGCCCAGAAATGGGGCGGCGTCCAATAGAAGACGATGAGGAACAGGACCCAGGCAGGCAATCCGACCGTTCCCGACACTGCAGCCCAGCCGACCAGGACCGGAGCGGCCCCGGCCGCACCTCCGATCACGATGTTCTGCACCGAGGACCGCTTCAGGGTCATCGTGTAGACGAAGACGTAGAAGAGGAGGGCTGCGGTGGCGACCACACCGGCGAGGAGCGTGGTGAAGGCCCAGAGCCAGGCGAAGCCGAGGGCACCGAGGACGACCCCGAAGAGCAACGCGTGTCGTGGCGCCACCTCGTGTCTCGCCAGTGGCCGGGTCCGGGTGCGTCGCATGACCTCGTCGATGTCGCGGTCGTAATACATGTTCAGGGCGTTGGCACCACCTGCGGAGAGGGTCCCCCCGATCAACGTGGCCACGACCAGCCATGTCCCCGGCCATCCGCCGGCAGCCAGGACCATCGAGGGCAGTGTCGTGATCAGCAGCAGTTCGATGATCCGCGGCTTGGTGAGAGCCACGTAGGCACCGACCCTGGTACGGGCGCCGGGGGAACCGTCGATTGCGGCTGGGTGGTGGAGTTCTGTCATCCGGAGAGAATCAATAGCGCAAGGCTGGTGAAGGCGATCATCAGCACGAGCATCGCATACTGGGATCGGCCCGCCCCATCCCCGAAGTCCTGCAACGAGCGATCGTGGGCGAGAACGACCCCTGCGAGATGCCCCCCGACGATAAACGCCACCTGGGACAACCAGACAGGCGTCGAGGTGCGGATGAAGAAGTCGACTCGGTAGTCGGCGGTGCCGAATAGGTCCCAGCCGAGACCAAACGGATCCGACAGGGCGGCAACCACCTGCTGGCCCTCGAACAGGACGAGGGTGAAATAGTGGGAGACGGCGTAGGCGAGCCCGATCGGGACGAGGGTGTGGGCAAAACGCTGCGCCACCTCCAGCGGCCGCCACCGACCCCCCGACAGCCGGGCGGCGATGGCGCAGGCCAGGTAGTAGGCGAGGGCGACCACGGCGACCGACACCAGCAGCAGGGCCGTGCGTCCCCCCGTGGTGTCGACCAGGCCCCCACCGATGGACCGAAGCCACTCGGAGCCCACGGCCCCGTCATAGGAGACTGTGGCGATCATGACCACGGCGAAGACCCACAGCCCGGGCCATTCCGGGATCACGGCGAGGGCGCGCAGCCAGCCCCGCCACACCACCTCGCCGTGCCGATTCCGCCCCAGCGGTGATATCGCCGAGATCAACCTGTTGTACGGGGTGAAGAAATCGAAGACGGCCAGACCGGACTCCCGGCCGGCCCACGACATCGCCACGAGCAGGAAGACCGTGTAACCGAGCACGACGAATCCCAGCGTCGTGGGGTCGCCGGGGCGGGGGCTGACCAGCTCGAACCAGGCGAAACCCAGGAACACCACAGTCGCCGGCCACAGGCCGACGGTGTGTGCAAGGCCGATCCGCTCCTGGTTGCCGATCCCGAGCCCCCGGGCCAGGGTGCGCCATGGGTTGAGATCGGCATACCAATTCCCGATGACGGCGCCCATGAAGGGCACCACCAACCAAAGCGCGACCCAGACGGCGACGGGAGCCACGGTGGGTCGGATCCGGGACCGCTCCATGCCGAGCAATGGAGGCACCACCTGGCCGATGACCAGGAGCAGCCCGACGAGGCCAACAGCGGCGAGGACGGTCCGGGTGGGTACGCGAACCGACGCCCCGTCATACCTGGGCCCGTCCTGGAATCGTGGTCTGGTCCACAGCATCCCCAGGGCGACGAAGCTGATCATCAGCACAGCCGCCGCGCCCACAACCAGGATGGATACGGGCAGGGGCAGATCGGACCGCCCGCCGATCCCGTGGGCCAGGATCATCCGACCACCCGGATGTCGAAGAGATGGATGTGACCGGTGTGTACCTCGACCTCGAAGACGCCGGGCACATCGGCTACGAACGTCACGTGGAATGGGGTCCCCCCACTCATCTCGAAGGTCAGGTCGTAGCCGTGGACGTGGATCTCGCCGTCGGTGTCGGAGAGCACCCACACGTCCACGGTGGCCCCGAGGTCGACCTCGATCACATCGGGTCCTTCGACTTCACCGCCGCGGACCTGCACGAGAGTCGCCTCGATCGTCGTGGTCGTGGTGGAAGACGCGGTGGTGGTCCGATTCGGGGCCGCCGGCTCCGTCCTCGACGGTGACACGACGGTCGAGGTGGTGGCGGCGTCGACCTGGTCGCCTGATCCGCAGCCCAGCACGGCCAACATGAGGAATGCGGCGACAGCCTTACCGGTCATGGCGAAACGCTAGAGGAGCGGGCGGGTTGTCAGGCAACGTGCCTCTAGTCTCCCCCCTGTGCGCTGGATGAGGCGAATCGGGCGAACTCGGGGCGCTGCACTTCGCTGAGCGGGGCCTGCAACCCGGGGTTCGCGGATGGTCCCTAACCGAGGAATTCGCGGAGCTCGTCCACCACGCGCTCGGTATGGGTCCAGACCAGTTCGTGCCCGGCTCCTTCCACCTCGACCAGCTTGGCGTCGGGTATGGCCGAGGCCAGCTGATACTGCCAGCGAGGTGGAACCAGGAAGTCTGCGGTCGGCACCATCACCATCGTCTCGGTCTCGAGCCTCCCCACCCAGTCAGTGGAATCGAAGCGCAGCAAGGCGAAGGTCGCCTGGGCGCCACTCTCGACGTCGCGACGAAGGGTCTCCCGCCACACCCATCGGGCATGCTCGGGTCTCACCGCTCCGGTAGCGATCAGATAGCCGCTGCGAACCTCCGGGGTGCCGAACCCGCTGATCCTCTCCCACCCTCTGGTCAGGACGGCACCGATCCATCTCGCCCATCGGTAGCCCTGGGAGTGGCTGGCGAACGTGGCGATCAACACCAGTTTGCGAACCCGGCCCGGATGACTCATCGCCAGCGCCTGAGCGATGACACCTCCCATGGAGTACCCCACCACGTCGACCTCGCCGATGCCCAGCGCGTCGAGGACACCGGCCAGGTCATCTGCATCGTCGGCGACCTCGAACCGGAGGTCGCCACGTGCCGAGAGCCCGTGGCCCCGGTGATCGACCATGACGACGCGGCGGTCGACCGCCAGGTTGGGCGCCGTCTGGTACCACTCGGTGAGAGAGGCACCTGCCAACCCGTGCACGAGGAGGACGGGGACTCCCTGAGCGGGGCCCATCTCCCGCACCAGGTATTCCTCGTCTCCCACGAAGACGGTGCGGCCGGGGACCCGCAATGGGTGCTCCTGCGGCGGCTTGAACTCCGGCTGCAGCCGCGGGCCGAACAGTCTCCAGAGGAGTGCGGTCATTACAGCCCACTTGACCCACCTGATCACTCGAGGTCACCGACGGCAAAGGACAACTCGTCGACGGGACGACCTCCGATGAGGTGATCGTCGATGATCCGGTCCAGCTTCTCGATATCGAGGTTGGCGTACCAGGTGCCCTCGGGATAGACGACGGCGATACCCCCCTGCTCACAGATGCGGAGGCAATCTGCCTTGGTCCGAAGCACCGTGCCGGTTCCGGGCTCCACCGGCTCGGGCTCGTGTTCCATGTCTCCTTGCCACCCCGGTGGTGCCGATGCCGCCTCCAGCTGCTTCAGCCTGCTCTTCAGGTGGACCCACAATCGGTTGGTCTCTTCCCGCGGGGCGCACTTCGGGTTGGTCTGGTCGGCGCAGAGGAAGATGTGCCGGTGCACCCTGGGTATGGAGAGGGACTCGGCTATCTGAGTCAGGCGTTGGTCGGGATTCACCGGGACAAGTTAAGTCACCCGGATGACCTTCTCGGCAGTGACCCGTCCGATGATGACGGCTCCGGGCACTGCAGCCAGGTAGACGTCGAGCCGCTCGGGGGGCAATGTCACGAGGAGGCCGCCTGAAGTCTGGGCGTCGATCAGCGGCTTCACCAGGTCGATGTGGTGCTCGGTCTCCAACTCGGGCATGATCGCGGTCAGGTTTCTCTGCGAGCCTCCGGCCCACATTCCGGCAGTGAGGAGCTCGGACACCCCTTCCAGGAGCGGAACCGACGCCAGATGCACCTCGGCGCCTACGCCAGATGCCCGGCACACCTCGAGTAGGTGGCCGAGCAGCCCGAATCCGGTGACGTCGGTGGCGGCGGTGGCCCCTGCGGCCTTCAGGCCCCGTCCAGCCACGGCGTTGAGGGTGGCCATCACCTCGATCGCCTGCCGGGCGAGCCGAGGAGGGCAGGCTCCCCGCTTTATCGCCGTGGTGACTATCCCCATCCCGAGCGGTTTGGTCAACACCAGGGAGTCACCGGTCTTGGCGCCGGCGTTGGTGACGACGTCACCGGTGAGCGCAGTCCCGGTGACCGCGAAACCGTAGGTCGGCTCCGGTCCGTCGATGGAGTGGCCTCCGACCACGGTGCAGCCGGCATCGGCCATGACGTCCATCCCGGCGGCAATCACCTCGGCGGCGATGTCGAACGCCAGCTCGTCCCGTGGCCAGGCCAGATACTGCAGAGCCGTCAGGGGAGTGCCGCCCATCGCGTAGACATCGGAGAGGGCGTTGGCGGCGGCGATCCTCCCCCAGTCGCGCGGTGAGTCGACGACAGGGGTGAAGATGTCCACCGTCTGGATCAGGGCGCGCCCATCTCCCAGCGCGAACACACCGGCATCGTCGCCGGTCCTGATCCCGACGATCAGGTCGGGATGGGAGACGGCAACATGGTCTTGTACGGGACCCAGGACCTGGGCCAGCTCAGCGGCGCCGAGCTTGCAGGCTCAACCGGCCCCGTGGCTGTACTGGGTGAGACGTATCTCGGTCACCCGGCCAGGTTAAGTCGCCCCGTGGATCGTCCCGGCCGCGCCGGCCTCGCTCTGCATCTCGACCACGTCGGGGACGACACCCCTAGGTTTGGTCTTCCCCGGTGTGACCAGGCATCAGCGAGCTCTCCCATCGGTGAGGCGGGAGTGATCGGATAGATGGCGATGACCTCGCCGAGGAGATGAGCCACCCTGGCCGCTGCCTCGTTGCCGTCGACCGTGGCGTACACGGGCGCGGTGATATCACTCATGATCAGAAGCTAGGCCATGGCCACGGAGGATCTAAGGGACCAAGGACCCTATCCACGGCCCCTTTCGACCCCATCGGAGCCGGAGCCGCGATGCGGGTAAGGGGGCATACTTGCTTAACCTGATCCTCTCCCATGACCGATCAGACGACGTTCCTGACTCCGGCCGCTCTCGAGAAACTCCAAAAGGAGCTCGAGGAGCTGAAGACCACCGGCCGCGAGGAGATCGAGGCCCGCATCGCCGAGGCCAGGTCTCACGGCGACTTGCGCGAGAACGCCGACTACGACGTTGCGAAGAACGATCAAGGGTTGATGGAGGCTCGGATCCGCAAGCTGGAGCACATCATCCACACCGCCGAGGTGAGAGAGGTCGAGGACACGGGGCGGGTCGAAGTGGGGTCGGTGGTGACGGTGGTCGACTCCGACGGCGACGAGATGGAGTACTTCGTCGCCTCCCAGGAGAACAAGGGGACCGGAATGCTCCTCGCCTCGCCGGAGAGCCCGCTCGGGGGGGCCCTGCTCGGCAGGACGGTCGGAGACGAAGTGGAGTACGAGGCGCCGGCCGGCATCCTCGAGGTGAAGATCATCGCGGTACGCCCCTACGAGGGCTGACCGACTCATCCCCCTGGACATCGACCCGATTCGATCGGGGAGATCTGGCACACTGAGCCAGTCCATCCGCTCCCGGGGGAACCCATGAGACTTCGGCTGAGAAGCCCTCGCCAACTAGCCCGACAGCTGCTCACGGTGGCACGGCGCGATCACGACCAGGTCGCCGATTATCTCGATGCCAACCGCGAGGAGTGGGAGGCGCTCGCCGTCGCCACCCCCGGAGACGCCGCCGACATCCTGGAGCAGCTCGACGAAGCCGATGCCGCCGAACTGCTCTCCGAGCTCCCTCCTGCCGATGCCGCCGAGATCCT
>CAZYCX010000038.1:11518-23857 GCA_964645875.1 uncultured Acidimicrobiaceae bacterium | reverse complement strand
CCTGAACGCGGCAGACGTCAGTGGTCGGGGCACTAACACCTTCACACGATTTCGGCGTGCCACCACTCCCGGTATGACAGCCTGCGCTGGAGGGTGGCGCGGGAGCTGGGCCGGGCGGGGAACCAGGCGAGCTCGCGGGCCGAGCCGTAGTCGGTGGCCGCCGACCGGGCCCGCACGCCACGCAGCCCGGCGTCATGGACCTCCCTGCCGATCGGCTGGCAGACGTCGTGACGGACCGGACGCCCGTTGCGGTGACGGGGGTAGGTCTCGGGCAGCCCGAGGGCGCGCAGGCCCGCGACGCTGTGGGCATCGGCCACCTGCTGGGAGCGGGGAAGGGTGGCCACCACCAGGTCGAAGCCGGCATCGAGGTCGTCCGGATCGACCGGAGAGCCCTCGAGCAGCGAGTGGATCTGGGCACGTGCCGTGTGCAGGTCCTCGTTGAGGTAGAGAGTGGGATGGGATCCGGGCGGGTTCCAACGACCACCCATCGTCTCGGCATATGACGGGTCGAGAGGGTCGTCCCAATGGGAGTCGGCGACGCGCAGCCAACGGTGCCCGTCGGGAATCGTTTCGACCACCGGCTTCACGGCTGAACGCGTCTCAGGTCGAAGGTGTCCGCCACCAGGGCGGCGGTCTGCTCGTAGTCGCCGGATTCGAGACGCTCGATGATCGACTCGTCACCGAGTTTGGGAGACGGCCGACGGACGACCGCCGGTATTCGCTCCCGCTTCACATACCTGTCGAGGAGAGCGGTGATGTTGTCGACTGCTGCCACGTCGTCGGCTCGGTCGGCGGGCGGGCCTTTTTCCAGCCACTTGGCGTAGGCCTGTCGGGAGACACCGAAGATACGGGCGGCGGCGGCGTTGGAGAGGTCCCAAAGGGCGGCGAGTCGTTCCAGGGGCTCGGTCCTGAGCTCTCGATCGAGTGCGTCGACGAGCTGGCGCAACCAGTCGACATCGGCCGAGTCGACCAACTCCCTCGCCATCTCGTTGGGCTCGAAGGCAATGTCCATGACTGCATTGTCGCGCAACCTGTTGTCAACCGCAACCATATGTCAACCTCTGGACCCAAACACGGGATCACTCTGCCAGTCGGCAATGACAGAATCTTGCCGATGCACGATCGGTTCATTCCCGAGCCGGATCATTCGTCCCGTCACACGGTGACAGTCGACGCAGCCCCGCGGGAGGTCTGGCCGGCCTTGCGGGGCTTCGACTCGAGCTCCTCCCCCATCGTCCGCCTCCTCTTCACGCTGCGCGGGATGCGAGACACCTATTCGATGTCCGGGCTCGAGCGAGTCGGATTTCGGATCCTCGCCGAGGTACCGGAGCGATCGCTCGCCCTCGGCGTGATCGCCCGTCCCTGGAGACTCGACGGTGGAGTCATCCCAGTCGACAGCACCGCGAAGTGGATCGACTTCGAGGAGCCGGGCTATGCCAAGATCTCGTGGACTTTCGAGTTGACTCCTACGGCCTCCCGTGGAACCGAGATCTCCACCGAAACCCGGGTGCTGTGCACAGATGACGCCAGTCGCAGGAGGTTCACCCGCTACTGGACGTTGGTGGGCCCGTTCAGCGGCCTGATCCGCAGGAGCATGCTGAGGAGCATCTCGCGTCGGGTGTCGTGATCGACGTGCCAGGTCCTATTGAGAGCAAGAGAGACAAGTAGCGGCTAGCTCGGGCTCACTGCACGCAGAACCAGTTGCCCTCCGGGTCGAACATCTCCAGCCAGGTCTCTCCGGCGAGACCCGAAGCCACGCGATGGTAAGTGGCACCCAGTTCCTCGAGCCGCTCCCGCTCTTCGGCCAGACGTCGGTCCCGGTCTTCGACGGACAGATCCCGGTCGACGATGACGTTGATGTCGAGATGTACCCGCTTGTTCGCCTTACCGCCGTCCCAACGCTCGAACAGGAGCCGGGGACCGACACCGTCGGGGTCGACCACCGCGGAGATGTCACCACGCTTGGCCTCGGGAATCCCCATGGCGTCGGCGAACTCCTCCCACGTCTCATATCCGGGTGGAGGCGGCTGGACGACATAACCCAGAGCCACCGACCAGAACTCGGCCATACGCTGGGGATCTTCGCAAGCGAAAGTGATCTGCACCGAGTACGACACATGCCAAGCCTACCTCGACCGGATTTCGGCCCATCCGGCCGGTTCCGGGGAGTAGAGTGTCCCTACCGGGTGAGCTGGGATGATCAGCGGAGGAGCTGACATGCCAAAGAGACACACCGGACTGGTGATCGGGAAGGACTTCCATCCGCCCGAGGGAGCCCAGCCGTTGGACTGGTGTTATCTGACGGTCGACATCTCCGACGACGAGCGGATCTCAGTCAGGATCCGGCGTGACCAGGTACCCCGGGCCGACGTCGGCGACGTCGTGATCTTCCGGAAGCCACGTGACGTCAGCCAGCCAGTGCCGAGAGTCACCAGATTGGGGTCAGACCCAGGCCTTCTCCCACCGGTGAAGCGGATCGCACACCAGGACTAGACCAGCGCTCACATCGTCGGGGCCGTCCGGGGGCTCGTTGGCGCGTCCTCGGGTCTATCTTCGAAACCCATGACACCCGACCAGCTCGACCGGCTCCACATCCCCTCCGACCCTCGGCTCTCTCCCGACGGGACCCGGGTCGCTTTCGTCGTCTCCACCCCCGACCTCGACGAGGACCGCTACGACCGCCGCATCTGGGTGGGGAACGATGTGTTCACCGCGGGTCCCGGTGACACCGCGCCCCGCTGGTCACCTGACGGTTCGAAACTGGCCTTCCTCAGATCGGTTGACGGCGAGCCCGCCCAGGTGGCGATCATCCCGGTGTCCGGCGGGGAGGCAAACATCGTCACCTCGTTCGACCGCGGAGTCGAGGCCCTGGAGTGGTCGCCCGAAGGCGACCGCCTGATCGTGGTCGCCGTCACTTACACCGAAGAGTGGTCCGACCTCGATGACGACGAGCGCAAGCGCAAGCCACGCCGGATCACCACCGTCCCCTACCGGTTCGACACCCGCACCGGCGGTTGGACCCACGACCGCAAGCGGCACCTCTGGATCCTCGACCCCTTCGCCGATGAGGAGCCGCAATGCCTCACCCCCGGTGACTTCGACGAGGACTTTCCCGCCTGGTCGCCTGACGGCACGAAGATCGCCTTCGTCTCCGACCGGGAGACCCACAGGGGGCTCGTCTCCGGAAACGACGTCTGGGAGGTCGACGTGGAATCGGGCGAGCTGTCCCGCGTCACCGAGCGTGGCGTCTGGTCGTTCGTCTCCTACCGACCCGACGGGGCCCTCCATCTCCTCGGCAGCACCAGGTCGACCTATCCGGCCGACGCCTACCTGCACCGCCGGGAGGACGACGGCACCACCCTCACCGACCTCACCGGTCATCTCGACCGCGGCTCGGTGTCCCTGGCCGCGGGGCCGGCGGCGATCCGCTGGGATGACGACACCGCCCTGATCGGGCTCGAGGACTCGGGCCGTTTCGGGGTCATCGCAGTCCGCCCCGACGGGACGGTGGACACCCTGGTGGACGGCGACCAGGCGGTCACCGGCTTCGATGGTGCCCCCGGACACATCGCCTACACCTCGAGCAGGTGGGATTCCCCCGGCGAGGTGTTCTCGGGAGACACCCGCCTGACCACCCTCAACCACACCGACCTGGACTTCATCACACCGGACCACTTCCGGGTCTCCTCCGACGGCGTGGAGATCGACGTCTGGGTCTACTTCCCCGACGGGGACGAACGGGTCCCCTTGCTGCTCAACGTCCACGGCGGGCCCGCCTCCCAGTACGGGTTCGGGTTCTTCGACGAGTTTCAGATCTACGCCGGTGCCGGATATGGCGTGGTGGCCTGCAACCCGAGGGGGTCGGCCGGGAGGGGCAAGGACTTCCTCGAGGCGGTGGTCGGGGACGGCTGGGGAGTAGTCGACCATGCCGACATCACCGCCGCCGTCGCCGCCGCCCTGGAACGCCACGAACGACTCGACCCGGACCGCATGGGAGTCATGGGCGGCTCGTATGGCGGCTTCATGACGGGGTGGATCATCGGCCAGGAGGACCGATGGAAATCGGCGGTGGTGGAGAGAGCCCTGACCTCGTGGACCAGTTTCAGCGGCACCTCCGACATCGGTGGTGTGTTCCCCGAGAACTACACCGGCGAGTCGTACCCGGAGGCATGGGACACCTGGTGGCGTCTCGGCCCCCTGTCACTGGCCCACAACGTGACCACTCCGACGCTCCTGCTCCATGCCGAGGACGACTTCCGCTGCCCGATCGAGCAGGCCGAGCAGTACCTCATGGCCCTGCTCCGCAACGGGACTCCCGCCGAGTTGCTCCGTTTCCCGGGGGAAGGACACGAGATGAGCCGGTCGGGCAAGCCCCGTCACCGCCAGGAGCGCTTCGAGGCGATCCTCGACTGGCACGCCCGTCACCTGAACCGCACCTGATTGCCACCGCTCCTACCACTCTCTGCGCGAGACTGCCACCAACAGCGACAAGGATGGTCTCTTGCGAAGAGTCTGGGACAGGTTGTTGGGCAGGCCGTGTGATCACCCTCACACCCTGATGGTGACCTCGGTCGGGGTGAGACGCATCGTCTGCGAAACCTGTGGTCACATCTCGTTCCAGATGCGCCCCGAGGACGCCCCGGCACGCTCCCGCGGGAAGGCGCGACTGAAGAAAGCCGCCGGGCTGTAGTACCCCACCCCGGGTTTTCGCGCATAGAACGAGCGGAAAACGCGCCATTCGATGCGCGAAAACGGAGGGGTCCTCAGGCGACGACGACGGTCTTGGCGTTGAGGAACTCCCTCATGCCCATGTCCGACAGCTCCCGCCCATAGCCGCTCATCTTGATCCCCCCGAACGGGAGACGGGGGTCGGAGGCGACGAAGGCGTTGACGAAGGTCGAGCCCGCCTGGAGACGGTCGCGGGCCACCTGCTCCCCCAGCTCGACGTCGGAGGTGAAGATCGCCGCGCCGAGACCGAACTCGCTGTCGTTGGCGATGTCCACCGCCTCGTCGAGGTCCCTGGCCGGGATGATCGAGGCCACAGGCCCGAAGGTCTCCTCCCGGTAGACCGCCATGCCGTCTCTCACATCGATGAGCAATGTGGGCGGGTAGAAGGCACCCTCGCCTTCGGGCACCTCACCGCCGAAGAGGAGCCGGGCTCCACTCCCTACAGAGCGCTGCACCTGGTCGTGGAGCTCGTCACGAAGATCGACCCGGGCCATCGGCCCCAGTGTCGTGGACGGGTCGTGGGGGTCGCCCATGACCGCGTTCTGCAGGCCCTCGCCGAACAGCTTGGTGAACTCGTCGACCACCCCCTCCTCGACGATGAACCTCTTGGCCGCGATGCACGACTGACCCCCGTTGATCAGACGTGACGTCGAGCAGGTCTCGGCGGCCCTCTCCAGGTCGGCATCGGCGAGCACGATGTACGGATCGGAGCCACCCAACTCGAGGACGGTCTTCTTGAGCAGCGACCCGGCCTTCTCGGCCACGGCCCGGCCCGCCGGGTCGGAGCCGGTGAGGGTGGCGGCGACGATCGAAGGGTGCTCCAGCACCTCGTCGACCCGGGTCGAGGGGAGAACGAGGCTGCGGAACAAGCCGTCGGCGAACCCTGCCTCCACGGCGAGCCGGTCGATCTCGAGGGCGCATCCGGTCACGTTGGAGGCGTGTTTGAGGATGCCTCCGTTTCCCCCCATCAGGGCGGGGGCGAGGAACCGGTACACCTGCCACAGAGGGAAGTTCCACGGCATCACCGCCAGGACCACTCCCAGGGGCCGATAGGCGACGTAAGACCTGGAGCGGTCGGCTGAGATGTGCTCGTCGGCGAGGATGCTCTCGGCGTTCTCTGCATAGTGGCGGCACGCCCAGGCACACTTGTCTACCTCGCCCAACCCCTGGGCCACCGGCTTGCCCATCTCGTCGGCCATCAGCGTGGCCAAGCCCTCCCGGTTGTCTTCGAGCAACCCGGCGAGGCGCATCATGGGGACGGCCCGCTCGGCGATGGGGGTGTGCTCCCACTCTCGCTGCAAGGCGGCGGCGGTCTCGATGTGCCTCTGGACTTCGGGAGCCGGAGTCTCCTCGTACTCGGCGAGGACCTTGCCGTCGGTGGGGCTGATGGATGAGATCATCCTTCGATTATGCCCCACCGGGCAGCGATCCCGTCAGGTGTCAGAACTCGAGCCAGGCCTTCTCGCTCAGATCGTCGAGGTCGCTCTTCATGATCCCCTTCCCCGAGATCGTGTACACCGAGTCCCCGACCACCACCGTCCGGACGATCTGAGCCCTCCAGTCCCACGACTTCTCGTCGCCGCCGGGATGGACCAACTCGCCCAGGTCGACGAGGTTGCCCTCGTCGGTGACCCGGAGCGCCACGGCACCCATGAAGACTTCTTCGCTCCTCTCGTCCCACTTCCACTGCTGGATCGGGATCACCGCCAGACCCTCCCAGTAGAGGAAGGCGTGGTGGTCGTACTCCACCGAGGAGTTGGTTCCTTCGCTCAGGGTGTGGGTGTCGACGCGGGTCGGGTCGGCGAGATCGCTGACGTCGAAGATCGACACCTGTGTGCCCAGCACCCGCCCCTCGTCGGTGGCGTCCTGGCCGATCCCCATCAACAGCCCCTCTCCCACCGGGTGCAGGTACGCGGAGTAGCCGGGGATCTTCAACTCTCCGACCAGCTCCGGCCGTCTCGGGTCGGAGAGGTCGAGGGTGTAGAGCGGATCGGTCTGACGGAAGGTGACCACATAGGCGATGTCACCCATGAAGCGGACCGAGTAGATCTGCTCGGTCTCCCCGAGACCGTCGACCAGCCCCACCTGCACCAGACCGTCACCGATATCACGGAGCATGGTGACCCTCGACTCGGAGTCGGGACCACTCCCCCACCATGCCGGTGAGGTGGTCGAGGCGACGCGGAGCACCCCGTCGTGCTCGTCCATGGCGAACTGGTTGAGGAGATACCCCTCTACCGATCCGGAGGCCAGGTAGTCGGTCTGCGCGGGATCGCTGATGTCGAACTTGTGGATGTCGGTGGTGGGCCCGTCGGGACGGTGCCGGTCGTCTCCGGTGTCGATCCAGCGCCAGCTCTGCCAGTTCTGGGTGGCGACGTAGAGGCTCTGCTCGGAGGCATAGATGGTGTCCCCGCGCGCCAGCACCCCGGTGGCGTCGCTGACGTCGAGCCCGCCGGAGATGTCGACCGTCACCACGGACAACATGTCGACTCCCGAGAACTCCTCGGGGTGAGCCGCCCGGTCGCAGTCGAAGAGCATGCCCTCGCCGGTGACGTTGCCTCGAGCGTCGGTGGTCACGTAGTAGGGGATCCAGTTCTCCTCGGTGGAGTTGCGGACGATCTCACGGTTCTCCTCGATCGCCCTCCGCTCCGCCCGCAGCCCGCTTCCGGCGGGATAGCTCCATTCGAACCCGACCGGTGAGGAGGTGAGCACCAACCGCACCGAGTCGCCCACCATCCGGCCCGAGATGAATGCGCCGTCGACGGTCATGGTTCCGGTGATCTCGGGGTCCCCGGCGATGTCGACTTCGACGATCCGCATCGTCGGGGTCGAAGGAACCGGTGCGATGGCGGCATCGCCCTCAGACAGGAACGGAATCGGGCCGTGCCCCCAGACCGAGCCGAAGAGGAGGACGGTGTCGCCGTCGAGGAACAAGCTCTGAACGGAGAGCTCACCGACGGAGACCCGGCCGATCTCTGTTGGCTCGTCGGCGGTGATGTCGACCACGACCAGGGTCCCCTCGTTGAGGACGACGATCCGCTCGCCGTCGGTCTTGACCATGTCGGGCTCGTCCACCCCTTCGACCTGGACATTCGTCTCCGAGAAGCCTTGCTCCGAGGTCGCATCATCGGCCGCTCGCTCCTCCCCGTCGGATTCGGCCGCCGGCCAGAAGATGGGGCCCGAGTCGAGGCCGTAGGGCCCGACCAGGTCGACCGCATGGCCGATCACGTAGTCGAGGAACTCGTCACAGGCGTCGAATTGGACCAGGGCTTGCGCTGCCTGGAGGACGGTGGGCTCGGGAGCAGTGCCTCCCGGGAGGGTCTCCGATGTGTCCGTGCCTCCGGTGCAGGCGGTGAAGGCCAGAGTCAGCGCTGCCACCATTCCGATCGTCTTCTCCAGCCGGGGCATTCTTTCCTCCACGTTCAGGTCTCCCATTGGATGGCGCGGCGGCCCGGTTCGGTTCCCGAAGTCAGCGGAGAAACGAGCGGACCGCATCCAACGTGTCGGCGTCGTCGGGGCCCTTGTCGTCCCGATGCCGCTTCACCCTGGCGAAGCGGAGGGTCACCCCACCGGGATAGCGGGTGCTTCGCTGCACTCCGTCGAAGGCGATCTCGTAGACGATCCGCGGCTCTAGATACACGATGTGACCCTCGCGGCGATCCTCGATCTCGAGGAAGGCGTCGGTCTGCCACTCCAGCATGTCGTCGGTGAGACCTTTGAACGTCTTGCCGAGCATGACCAGCTCGCCGTCGCGCCCCCGGGCGCCGAGATGGAGATTCGACAGCCAGCCCTGGCGTCGCCCCGACCCCCACTCGGCGGCGAGGACAACCAGGTCGAGGGTGTGCGTCGGCTTTACCTTGAGCCATCCGGAGCCCCGTCGTCCCGCCTCGTAGGGCTGGGTCAGGTCCTTGACCACGACTCCTTCGAACCCGGCGGCGACGCTGTCGGTGAAGAAACCCTTGGCCACCGTGGGATCCGACGTGATCACCGAGCCCACCTGAGCCTCGGCCGGCAGCAGGGCTACGAGGGTCTTCCGTCGTGTGGCCAGGGGCTCGTCGATGAGGTCGGACCCGTCGTGGTGGAGGACGTCGAAGTAGAAGGCGGAGAGCGCCGATCCGGTGTCCCCACTCCGGGTCATCGAGTCCTGGAACGCCATCGGCCTCCCCCGGTCACCGATGAGGAGGGCCTCTCCGTCGAGGATGAAACGGTCGGCTCCGAGGTCGAGAGCCGCCGCCACGACTGCCGGCATCTCGTCGGTGATGTCCCTCAGGTTGCGGCTGAAGACCGTCACCCGGTCGCCGGAGCGGTGGACCTGGACCCGGAGCCCGTCGAGTTTCTGTTCGACGACCGCCTCACCCAGCTCACTCACCGCCGCTTCCGCCGTCTCGGCCGTCTTGGCCAACATCGGCTGCACCGGCGTGAACACGGCGAGGGCGGCATGTCCCAGTGAGTCCGCTCCTCGAGCCAGCGCCCGGGCGGCCACGGCCACCAGATCGCCCTCCAGCATGGCGGCGCGCCGAACCCGCTGCGCCGGCACGTCGAGAGCAGAGGCGACCGCGTCGGCCATGACTCCCTCGAGGGCGCCCTGGCGGAGGTTCTTCAGGACGAGGCCGGAGAGAAACTCCTGTTCGTCGCCGGTGGCGCGAGCCCAGAGATCCTCCAGCAGCGACTCTTTGCGCGCCTTCGACCCGGGACCCGACGTGGCGGCCACCTCCTCGAGGATCCGATCGACCTCGAGGATCTCCAGGCCGGGGTCAGGCGCCGGAGCCGCCTCCAAGGCGAAGACGGTGGCATATCCCACACCCAGCTTGCGCTGCGTCGGCTTCCCGGAGAGAAACGAGACCGCCACCGGTGCCTCGTCGGGGCGGAGACGACGCAGTATCCCGGCGAGGAGCTCGATCTTCTGAGACCGCGCTCGGGTCGAAGACACTCCTTCGGAGACCGCGACGATGTCGGCCAACAGCATCGCTTCGAACGCTACCGGCGGCCGGGGACAGGCTCGTTCAGGAGTCGAGCCGCCCGTCGGCGAGGTCCTCCCACAACTCGGACGCCGAGTCGGCCAGGAACACCACCGAAGCGCCGCCGGCCGACCCGGGACGTCCCGGAGCCACCAGATTGACCACCGAGTCGAGATCGGCGCTGATCGCCATCGCCGAGAACGTGAGCAGGGCCTCCGCACTCAAGTCGGTGTGGAGATACGGCTCCGACAGCTCCATCAGCTCGGGCAGGACGCTCATCCCCATCCCCTGCACGGCGCGGGCGGCCGCGACAAGGATCACTCCCTGATGCTCGCTGCGGGTGAAGTCTCCGCCGGGGACCGTCTTGCGGGCGCGGGCGAAACCGAGCGCCTGCGCCCCGTTGAGCAGTTGCTCTCCTGCCGAGATGTTGACGTGAGCCCAACGGTCGTTGATGGCGAAGGGGACCTCGACCGTGACCCCTCCCAGCACCTTGTCGAGGAGTCCCTTGAATCCGTTGAATCCCGTGAGGACATACCCCTCGAGCGGAAGTCCAGTCAGGTCGTTGAACGCGGCCATCATCACATCGGGTCCTCCCAGAGACAACGAGGCTGTGATCTTGCGTTGTCCGAAGCCAGGGACCGGTACGTACGAGTCCCTAGGCAACCCCACCACCGCGCCACTTCCTTCACCGTCGAGTGTGACGAAGTGAATGCTGTCGGCTCTCGTCTCATCGGCGTTCTCACCGGTCCGGGCATCCGAGCCGACGACGGCCACATGCCGCGGGCCGGCACCGAAGAAGGCGGGCACATCGAGAGACGGCCAGTCGCCGCCCACGATCCGCCAGCCGTCCCCGTCGTCGACGGCGAGGAAGACGTCTGGCCCCATCTCGACGACGGCCACCTCGTCCTCGGCAAAGGTTCCCAGGCTGGCGGCGCCGGAGACGGGGACGTCGAACTCACCCGGGGTGACGGCCGCCACTACCTGGTCCGGGGCGTCGGGAGCGACGGAAGTCTCCCCGGTGGCGTAGTCGTAGAAGGCTTCGATCACCGCGACGAGTTGTGCGGGGGCTCCCTCGACGCTCATCGGGATGGTCGTGGTCGTCGACGACGTGGTGGTGGTCGGCTCCGCGGTCGTAGACGTCACCGAAGGCCTTGGGGCCTCGGTGACCTCCTCGCCACTGCACGCGGAGAGCACCAGGGAGAGGACGAGGAGACAGGGGAGGATGCGTCGGTTCATCTGCAGGGGTTTGGGTGCGAGGGTCGGCCCGCTGCCGTCACGGTATCGGTGGCCGCGGGGCTAACGCGAACTCGGGGCGCCACACCCCGCTGAGCGGGGCCTGCAACCCTGGGTTGAACCGAGGGCGCTGGACTTCGCTGAGCGGGGCCTGCAACCCTGGGTTCGCGGTTTGTCCCGGTCAGGAGCGGAAGCGGTCGAAGGGTTCCAGCTCGATGCCCGCCTCCTCGAGCGAGGCGTCGACGGCCTCGGCGACCCCGGTGAAGTCCTGCGGCGAGGTCCCGTCCCAGGGGTCGACGCCGTCGAGACGCGACAGGGCCTCGGAGAGCCCCACCCCGTTGGGATCGACATCGTCCAACTCATCCCAGGTGAGCGGGGTGGCCACCGGGGCGCCCGCGCGCGCCCGTAGCGACCAGGGCACCACGGATGTCGAGTAGGGAGCGTTGCGGAGCCAGTCGACGAACACCCGGTCACCCCGCTCTGCCTTGCGGAAGGCGAGGGTCAGCTCGTCGGGATGAGCGGCGGCGGCGAGGGCGGCCGTCCCCCGGGCGACACCGGCGACGGTGCCGGCGTCTGCCACCGGCTCGAGACGAGCGCGCAGGTGGTAGCCGTTCGAGCCCGAGGTCATCAGGACCGTGTCGATGTCGAACCCTGCCAGCGCCTCGCGCATGATCCCGGCGGCACGGCGGACCGCGGGGAAGTCTCCCGCCGAAGGGTCCAGGTCCCAGATCGCCCAGTCCGGATGGTCGTCGTCGTCCACGGTCACCGGTGGGGCGTGGAAGGTGATCACCCCGAGGTTGGCGAAAGCGGCCACCGCCTCGACGGTGTGCAACACCGGGTACTCGGTGGTTCCGCCCTCCTCCTTGGGCACCTCATGACGCTCTATCAGATCGTCGGTGAAGTGGTCGGGAGCGTTCTTCTGCATGAACCCCTTCTCCCCGATGCCCTTCGGGTAACGCTCCACCGTCAGGGCGCGTCCCGCCATGAACGGAAGCATTCGCTCCGCGGCGTGCTGGTAGTAGGCGACGACCTCGCCCTTGGTGATCCCATCGTCGGGGAAGACGACCCGGTCGGCATTGCTGACCTCCACCGAAGACAGACTACGGGCATGGGAGACAGACATCGTCTACGACGCCTATGCCTTCGACCTCGGGACCACTAGGCGGGGCCGATCAACTCCAGGTCGACGACGACCGCGGCATGGTCGCTGCCGACGATCGGCTCGACCCGCACTCCATTGGCCCTGACACCCCTCCCGAACACGTGGTCGACGCGGAGCATCCTCGGCCAGCCGGGACGCCATCCCCAGGTCGGCTCGGTGCCCGCGCCGGTGCGCCCGGCGTGGTCTGCGACCAGATCCACGAGACGGGCGGCGACCTGTCTGTAGGCGGGCCAGATCGGGGTGGCGTTGAAGTCCCCG
>CAZYCX010000038.1:0-11418 GCA_964645875.1 uncultured Acidimicrobiaceae bacterium | reverse complement strand
CCGGTGAAGCCCAACGCGGGGCGGAGACGGTGATGTGGATAGGCCGAGGCGACGACATCGGCACAGGACGGGCCCAGCTCCTGGCAGACCACGACGTCGGGCTCGAGCTCCACGAGCAGTCTGGCGAAGTCGGACGCATCGCAGCGATCGTGGAGCAGATTCGCCGTCATGAGACGGAAAGAGACAGTCATGGAGGAGGCACGGTAGGCATAAGCCCCGGCTCACAGCCCGCGGCCGGTATGTTCCCGGGAGTGTCTCGATGGAAGGACCTCTTGGGCCCGCAGGGCCCGTTCGCTGACCGGCTGAGAACCGGACGCCTCCTGGTGGTCGTCGGAGCGATCGGGCTCGTGGCCGCCCTCGTCGCCGGGATCGTCGGCTGGGTGTTGGTGGATCGGGCCCGGGAGACCGTCACCGTGTCGATCGGGCCAGTCACCCAGGTGATGGGCAGCATCTCGGAGACGATCGAGGCCAGCCAGGTGATCGTGGAGCGCACCACCGAGACCATCGAGAGCATCGAGAACGCCACCCGATCGACGGTGCGCACCATGCGATCGGTGAGCGACGTGCTGGGCGAGACCGCAGCCCTGGCCGAGGGTGAGGTGGTCGACAGTCTCGAGTCGGCGGTGGACGCGTTACCGGGTCTCATCTCGACCAGCCGGGTGATCGACCGGACGATGCGGGCGCTCAGCTTCGTCGGTGTGGACTACGACCCGGAGGTGCCCCTCGACGTGGCGCTCACCGAGTTGCAGACCTCCCTGGCGCCTCTCCCGGGCCAGGTCCGTCGCCAGGTGGAGCTGCTCGAGACGGTGGAGGGCGAGCTCGACGAGATCGCAGACGACGCCCGCCGACTCACCGCGGTTCTCTTCGAAGCGCGGCTCGACATGATCGACACCGAGCGGGTCCTGGCATCGGCGGCACGCAACGCCGCATCGGCCGTAGAGAGTGTGGAGGCCATCGACACCGAAGTGGACCGATTGGGAGGGCTGGGACGTCTCCTGTTGTTGGCCGCCACCCTGGCGTTGCTGGCGGCGGCGTCGACACCCTTGGTGGTTGGTCTCTACCTGCAGCGCTCTTCGGGTCAGCCCACGGGCCAGGCGGCGACGTAGCCCTGGCTCCCGTCGGCCCAGGTGACCACGATGTGGCCGTCGTGATAGACCACCGAAGGTGTCGCCGGCGCCCCACCCTCGCTCATCTGGCGGTCCACCAGCAAACGCGGCTCGCTGAAGCTCTCACCGGCATCCGATGACCAGGCATATGACAACCCTCCCTCGGGCCCCTCGGTCTCCCAGACGAGGTGGATGACGCGATCGGCGTCGACCGCCATCACCGGCCACCGATGGCGACCGCCGGTGGCCACGGACAGGTCGGTGCCAAAGTTGGCTCCCCCGTCGGTGCTGCGGTCGACCCATATCGTGGACTCGCTCTGATCGGGGTGGACCGACTGGCGGGCGTCCATCCACGCCACGACGATGGCACCTCCGACCTGCACGATGTCCGGGCCGGTGAAGGGACATCCGGGGAGAAACCAGTCGTCGTCGGCGATCTCGACCGGCTCCTCGTAGGTCGCTCCCCCATCGAGCGACCTGACTGCGGCCACGTTGCGGACGATCTCGCCGTCGACCCTGTCCAGGTCGCGATAGGCGACGACCAGAGACTCGCCGGCGAAAAGCGGCACCGGGTTGCAGCAATCGCAGGTGAGGTCGTCGACGTTCTCGGTCTCGACGAAACCGTCCTCACTCCACCTCGCCACCGACAGAGTCGAGTCCTCCAGCCAGGCGAGGAGGGGCGAACCGTCAGGGGCGGTGGTCATGTGGACCAGGTTGGTCTCGGGCCGCGGCGGGCCGCTGATCGGCACCGCCCTCGCCATGCCATCCGAGAAGTAGACGACACCGCCCTCATCTTCGGAAGCGACGAAGGCGACGTCGACCTCGCCATCCGGCCCGACGCGCACCGCGGGACGCTCGATCGGATGGGCTGCGGGCACCGCATCGCCGCTGACGGCGGTCCAGCCGATGAGCTCACCCGAGGCGAGATCGACCCTCGAGACGGAGACGTCGTCGTCGGTTGTCGCCGCCACGACGACCAGCCCTTCCCCGGCTGCCACGTTCATGGCCACCGCCCCCTCGACCCTGGAGACGAACACCGGCTCACCCACCAGGCCGGATGTGGTGGGTGCCTCGGTGGCAGACAGCGTCGACGAGGTGTTGGTGGTCTCGGTCGCATCGACACACGCCCCGACGAGCAGGATCGACAAAGCCAGGGCGATCGGCGCTCTCATGCGTCATGGACCCTACGGCGCCCGCGGGCGTCATGGGGAACCGTATCGTGGCTTCGATGCCACCGACCAATCAGTTCGCCCAGCCGATCGGCGATCGACTCGGCGACTGGACTCCGCCGCACGCCCCACCGCCTCGCCCCCTGAAAGGGAGGACGGTGTCGCTCCACCCTCTCGACCCGTCGGCACACGCTCCCGCTCTCGCCAGCGCATTCGCCGATGCTTCCGACTCGCTGTGGACCTACATGACGTTCGGCCCGTTCGACGGTGCCGCCGAGCTCGAGTCGACCCTCCGGTCGCTGACCGAGCAGCCCGATTGGCTGCCCTACACGATCATGGTCGACGGCGACGCGCTCGGTTTCGCGTGCTACCTGAGGATCAACCCTCCCGATGGGGTGATCGAGATCGGCTCGATCACGTTCTCCCCTCGTCTGCAGCGCACCACCGCCGCCACAGAGGCCATCTATCTGATGATCCACAACGTGTTCGACCTCGGCTACCGACGCTGCGAGTGGAAGTGCGACGATCTCAACGAGCCCTCACACGCTGCGGCGATACGCCTCGGTTTCACCTACGAGGGAACCTTCCGCAACGCCACCCACTACAAGGGTCGGAGCCGCGATACCGCCTGGTATGCCATCGTCGACCGGGAATGGCCGGGGTTGGACATGGCGTTCCAACGGTGGCTGTCCCCGGACAACTTCGACGACCGGGGCGGACAGCGACGCTCACTCCGCGAGATGAGAGAAGGGAACGATTGACCATGGGTCTTGGATTCGGACTGCTCAGCGCCCAGCTGCGACCCGGCGAGACCGACTGGGACCGCGCCTATGACGAGACGATCAGGCTCGCCGTCGAGGCCGAGCGACTCGGCTTGAGCTCGGTGTGGACCACGGAGCACCACTTCGTCGACGACGGCTACATGCCGTCGCTGGCGGTGGTGTCGGCCGCCATCGCCGCCGCCACCTCGGAGATCGAGATCGGGACCGGGGTCATCCTCGCCCCTCTGCACGATCCGCTTCGCCTCGCCGAGGACGCCGCCACGGTCAGCCTGCTCAGCGGCGGCCGGTTCATACTCGGCCTCGGGCTGGGCTGGAGCCAGGTGGAGTTCGATGGCCTCCGCGCCGACCGCACCAAGCGGGGAGCGGCCATGGAGGAGATCCTCCAGATCCTCCCCCAGGCGTTCTCCGGGGAGCCGTTCCGGCATTCGGGCCGGATCTACGACCTTCCCCAGCTGGCAGTGAGGCCGACACCCTCGTCGAAGGTGCCGGTGCTCGTCGGAGGTGGAGCCGAGGCGGCGATACGCCGGGCCGCCCGACTCGCCGACGGCATCTTCGCCAACGTCCCCCGGGAGGCCTTCTTGCAGCAGATCGCCTGGATTCGGGACGAGTGCGACCGCATCGGCCGCGACCCCGCCGAGCTGCGCATCATCCACTACTCGGTGATGCTCCCCGGCGACAGCGCCGAGGAGGCGATGGACCGTTACCTCGACCACAACTGGCACATGTACTGGAAGTACTCCGACATGGAGGCGTCGGCGACCCGTCCCGGCCCCCCACCGGCGGCACCGCCGTTCGACGAGTCCAAGCGGGAACGTCTCTACGGGAGATCGACTCTGGCGGGGACCGGCGACCAGATCGTCACCCAGCTCAACGAGATCAGGGAGGCTGCCGGGCTCGACGTCGAGTTCGCCGCCCGCAGCTATTTCCACACCCTCGACTACGACGACCAGGTCGAGCTGATGCAGCGACTCGCCGAGGAGGTGGCGCCCCACCTCTGAGACGTCATCGAGTCCTGATCACGATGAGGTGGTCGGCCGCCGACTCCGCCCCCCAGACCTCGCCGGGACGACCGAGGATCTGTCGCACGTCGCCGGGGTCGTGAGGTAGCGGATAGGTGTGGAATTCCTCGGTCTCCGGGTCGAATCTGACCATGGCGTTCGCCCCGAAGTCGCTGAGCCAGACCACGTCGGTTTCGTCGACGTAGACCGCGTAGGCGGCGGCCCCGTCACCGGGGAGCGGCCAGGTCGCCCACTCCTCCGTCTCAGGGGTGTACCGGCTCACGTTCCCGCTGTTCCACTCGCTGACCCAGATCGACCCCCGCGAGTCGGACCACACCCGCCGCGCGCCCTGGCCGGGTGTGGGGGGCTCGATGACCGTTGCCGTCCCCGCGTCTATGGAGGCGATGTGCGAGCCGGCGAGGGAGGCGTAGAAGATGTCCCCGTCCGGAGTGGCGGTGATGCCGTAGGGCCCGCGCCCCCGGGGAGCCTCGAACACCTCCATCTCCCCGCTGACCGGGTCGAGCGAGCCGTAGATGCCTCCCTGGCCGGTGAACCAGAGGATGCCGTCACCGTCGAAGGCGGCGGTGTTGAGGTTGGTGTTCGGGTAGCTGTCGGGCAGGGGGTAGGTGGTGGCCTCAGTGGTCTCCGGGTCGAAGCTGACGATGGCGTTGAGGCCACCGTCTGTGATCCAGGCCACCCCGGCCCCATCGACGATGACCCCGTGAGGCCGCGAGCCGGGGCCCAGCGGATAGTGGATCGTCTCCCCGCTCCCGGGGTCGAGCCAGCCCAACTCGCCGAGGTTTTGGGCGGTGTACCAGACCCCTCCATCGGCCGCCGGGGCGACGTCATGCGGTCGGGAGCCTGCGACGACCGGGAACGACTCGATGATCAGCGACTCGGGGGCCAGGTAGGCGGGCTCGGTCGTGGTGGTGGCCGGAGCCAGGCTGGTGGTGGGCGCGGGAGCGGTGGTGGTCGAGGTCGGCTCGGGCGCCGTGGTCGTGGTGGCCAGGGCCGCGGTCGTCGTCGTCGTCGACTCGTCGCCGGCCGCGGTACAGCCGGCCAGCGCCATCGCCACGACCACGAGGGCCAGAGCCCGACGCTTTCCGCGAACCCAGGGTTGCAGGCCCCGCCCAGCGGGGCTGGGAACCCTGGGTTCGCGGAAAGTGGTCAACCCCCGACGGTGATGGTGCCGGTCATCTCCGGGTGGACGGCGCAGAAGTAGTCGAACTCGCCGGCTTCCTCGAAGGTGTACTCGAACGACTCACCTTGAGCCAGGCTGCCGCTGTCGAACACGCCGTCGACCGCAGTCCAGGTGTGGCCTATGGCGTCCTCGTTGGTGACGGTCACCGTGTCGCCCACCGAAGCCGTCTCGGGGCCCTGGAAGGCGAAGCCGGCGATGGTGACCTCGAACTCCGCACCCCCGGTGTCACCGGCGTCGTCGGTGCCGTCGCCGTTGCCGTTGCCCGAGCATGCGGCCACCAGGGCCGTCAGGGAGAGGATGACCGTCAGCTTGATGAGTCGTCTCATACTGTCTCCTACGAGCGGCCGAGTCCATCGGTTCGCGGGCCCGGAGCGCCGATCCACTCTACGCTGCAATCATGACCCAGAGCCCGCTCGATGCCGCCCGAAGATTCCGGTCAGAGAACGGCTGGCTGATCCTGAGCGAGTTCGCCGCGCTGCTTCGGCTTCCCAACGTGACCGGCGAGGTCGACCATCTTCGGGCCAACGCCGAGGAGCTGAAGCGACGATTCGAGGCTCGAGGCGGGTCGATGGAGGTGGTCGAGCTGGACGGAGCCAGCCCGGTGGTGATCGGTGAGCTGCGATGTGAGGCTCCCACCGCCACGATCGGCGTCTACGTCCACTACGACGGCCAACCGGTCGACCCCGACAACTGGGCCCACGACCCCTTTTCGGCGTCGTTGCTGAGCGGCCCCCTGCACGACGGCGGAACCACCATCGACTATCCCGGCCCCGGCGACGAGATCGACCCGGAGTGGCGGATCTACTCCCGGGGCGCCTCCGACGACAAGACCCCGTTCGGCGCCATCACCGCGGCGCTCGACGCCCTCGACCGGTTCGGGATCGGGCGCACCGTCGACCTGGTGTTCCTCTTCGAAGGCGAGGAGGAGTCGGGAAGCCCCCACCTCGAGCGGTACATGCGTCACCTCGCTCCACGTCTCTCCGCCGACGCCTGGCTGCTCTGCGACGGCCCCGTGCATCAGTCGCGTGCCGCCCAGGTGGCTTTCGGCGCCCGCGGGTTCTCCGGTTTCGACCTCACCTTCTACGGCCCCGAGCGAGAGCTCCATTCCGGCCACTACGGGAACTGGGTCCCAAACCCGGCCTTCGAGCTGGCAGTGTTCCTCGCCTCCTGCAAGGACGACTCGGGGCACGTCACCATCGACGGGTTCTACGACGACACCCACCCCATCGGCGACTCCGACCGGGCCGCCATCGACGCCCTCCCCCCGGTGGAGGACCGTCTGCAAGACGAGCTCGGGTTCGGCGGCCCTGAAGTCGAAGGATCGACCTACCCCGATCGTCTGATGATCCCCAGCTTCAACGTCCGCGGTATGCGGGCTGCGGCGGTGGGAGCCGAGGCGCGAAATGTGATACCGGCGCAGGCCAGCGCCGCGGTGGACATCCGGCTCGCCGCCGGCGACGACCCCGACACGATGATCGAGCGGGTCAGTGCGCATCTCCGCAAACACGGCTACCACGTGCTCGACCGAGACCCGACACCGGCCGAGCGACGCGCCCACCGCCGACTCGCCCGGCTCGTCCCCGCTCCGGCGTACCGGGCGGTGCGCATCCCCATGGACTCCCCCCTCGCCTCCGCTTTGCTCGCGGTGTGCCGCCAGGCCACGGAGGGAGACGTGGTGGCGTTGCCCACGTTCGGAGGCTCGATCCCCCTCTATCTGTTCGAGGACGTCCTCGAGGCGTCGGTGGCCGTGCTCCCGATCGCCAACCACGACAACAACCAGCACGCTCCGGACGAGAACATCCGTATCGCCAACCTCTGGTACGGCGTCGACTTGTGGGCGACGTTGCTCACCACCGATCTCTCATCGATCCGGACCGATTGATCCCACCGAGGTGATCCGGGTCAGCCGCTGAGCCACTCCCAGTCGGGGCCGAGGAGCTCGTCGGCCTGTTTCGGGCCCATCGACCCCCGTTCATATTCGTGGGGCTCGGGAGCGGCGTCGATGATCGGCTGGACCACCCGCCAGGCCTCCATGACCCCGTCGACCCGGGCGAACAGCGACTGATCGCCGCGCAGGGCATCGCCGAGCAACCGGTGATAGGCGTCCTGGGCCTCACCGCGGTGCTCCCCGTAGGTGAGTGAGAGGCTCACCGGCTCGCTGACGATCTCCGGCCCCGGCCGCTTGCCCTGCATCTCCATGACGATTCGATCCTCGGGCTTGCTCCTGAAGACGAGCCGGTTGGGGCCGGGAGCCTGGTGATCCTTGGCGAAGTAGAGCCGGGGCGGACGCTGGAACTCGACCACGGCCTCGGTGACCGTGGTGCCCAACCCCTTGCCGGCACGGAGGATCCAGGGCACTCCCGCCCATCGCCACGAGTCGATCTCGAGGCGGGCGGCGAAGAAGGTGTCGGTTCGGGAGTCCGGGCTGACCCCCTTCTCCTCTCGATAGCCGTCGTACTGGCCCATGACCACACCGGAAGTGGAGAGGGCCGGCATCGCCTCCAGCACCTTGACGCGCTCATCACGAAGGGCATCGGGAGCGTCGGAAACCGGCGGCTCCATCGCCAGTAGCGACACCAGGACCAGGAGGTGGTTCTGCACCACGTCACGCATGGCCCCGACCGAGTCGTAGAAGGCGCCCCGCCCCTGCACCCCGAAGTCCTCGGCCAGGGTCACCTGGACGCCTCTGATGAAATGCCGGTTCCACACCGGCTCCAGCATCGTGTTGGAGAAGCGAAACACCATCAGGTTCTGCAGCGCCTCCTTCCCGAGGAAGTGGTCGATCCGGTAGACCCGGTCCTCGGGATAGTGACGGTGGATGATCTCGCTCAGCTCCTCGGCACTGTCCGTGTCACGCCCAAAGGGCTTCTCGACGACCACCCGGCCCCCCTCGTTGAGCCCGGCGGCGGCCAGACCCTCGATGACGTCGTCGAACAGCTCGGGTGGGATGGCGAGGTAGGAGACGGTGCATGTCCGGTCGCCCACCGCCCCACCGATCCGCTGGAAAGTGTCCGGGTCGCGGTAGTCGCCGGGGACGTGAGTGAGGCGGGAGGCGAGACGAGCGAAGATCTCCTCGTCGACGTCCACTCCCATGAACTCGAGCGACTCTCGTGCCCGGGCGCGGAGGGCGTCGTCATCGTCGTTGGAGCGGCTCACCCCGACTATGGGGATCTCCAGGGCATCCTCCTCCTCCAGCTCGTAGAGGGCGGGAAAGAGACGTCGTTTGGCCAGGTCACCGGTGACTCCGAACAGGATCAGCGCATCGGCCTCATGATGCGGGGCTCGTTTTCGGGTCATCTACGGGAACCTAACCTGGGCGAGCGTGATCCACAGTGACAACCCTTTCGTCGACGACCCTGATTCCCGGGATCCCATTCGTCGATTTCGCGGTCGGCTCAACGCTCCGGTGACCATCGTCACCGCCGGCGACGGGGACGGCCGCACCGGGTTGACCGTCTCCTCGCTCATCGTCATCGAGGGCGACCCCGGCCGGGTCGAGGTGGTGGTGGGGCCCACCAGCGACCTCTGGGACCGCGTCGCCGCCACCGGCCGCTTCGTGATCCACGTCTGTACCGACCAGGACCGGGCCATGACCGAGGTCTTCGCCGGTCTGCGCCCCAGCCCGGGAGGGATCTTCGCCGGGTTGGAGGTGTCCCGGTCCGATTGGGGCCCGGTGATCGCCAATCTGGCCAACCGCGCCTACTGCACCTTCGAGGACCGCCGTGAGGTCGGTTACTCGGGGTTGGTCTCCGGCACCATCGACCGGGTCGAACTGGCCGATCTGGTCAGCCCGCTGGTCTATTACCGGGGGAGATACCACACCCTCCAGTAACCCACGCGAGGAAACCTGCGTCGGATACGCTCAACTTTGGAATACCCTCCGGTCGAGAACGGTTTGCCCACTTCCAGCATCGGTTAGGAACCCAGCAGCATGCCAGAGACAACACAGCTCACCCTCCCAGTCCTCCCGCTCCACAACGGAGTCGTCTTCCCCCACATGGCGGTCACCATCCAGGTCTCGACCGAAGAGGGCCGCACCGCCCTCGAGGCAGCCGCCTCGAGCGGCGGGCGGATCCTGCTGGTCCCCCGGCTCCAGGGCCGGTTCGCCACGGTGGGGACCATCGCCCGCATCCAGGGCGACGAAGACGGCAACATCGTCGTCTCCGGTGAGAGCCGCGCCCGGGTCGGCGCCGGCTCCGTCGACGAGAACGGTGCCCTCTGGGTGGAAGCCGAGGAGTCGCCTGAGGTGGACATCAGCGACGAGAGTCTCGACGAGCTGGTCGCCGAATACCGCGCCGTGGTGAGCGCCGTCCTCGAGAACCGGGGCATGAGCCGGGTGGCCGAGCGTCTCCTCGCCATGGACAACCCGTCCCAGCTCGCCGATCTCGCCGTCTACTCCCCCGACCTCACCCTCGAGCAGAAGGTGGAGCTCCTCGAGGCCCTCGACATCCGTCATCGCCTCGGTCTGCTCATCGAGTGGATGCGAGAAGTCCTCGCCGACCAGGAGCTGCGACGCAAAGTCCGCGACGACGCCAGCGAGTCGATCGAGAAGAGCCAGAAGGAATACATCCTTCGCCAGCAGCTCGAGGCGATCAAGAAAGAGCTGGGCGAGGACGGCGACGTGTCCTCCGAGTACCGCGAGAAGCTCGACGCGTTGCGTGAGCGCGGCGTGTCGGAGAAGGTCGTCGACGCCATCGAGAAGGAGATCGACCGGCTCGAGCGGATGAGCGAGCAGTCACCTGAGCACTCCTGGATCAGAACCTGGCTCGACACCATGTTCGACCTTCCCTGGGGGACGGTCTCCGACGACCGCCTCGAGCTCGACGAGGCCTGGGCGGTGCTCGACGCCGATCACACCGGTCTCCACGACGTCAAGGAACGAATCGTGGAGCACCTCGCGGTGCGCAAGCTACGCAAGGAGCGTGGCCTCTCCGACGAGAAGTCCCGCGACGGCGGCGCCATCCTCCTCCTCGTCGGCCCGCCGGGAGTGGGCAAGACCTCACTCGGTGAGTCGGTGGCACGCGCTCTGGGCCGAGAGTTCATCCGGGTCGCCCTCGGCGGGGTCAGGGACGAGGCGGAGATCCGGGGTCACCGCCGCACCTATGTCGGTGCCCGGCCCGGCCGCATCGCCCGGGCCCTCACCGAGGCCGGGACGATGAACCCCGTCTTCCTCCTCGACGAGATGGACAAGGTGGGCGCCGATTGGAGGGGCGACCCGTCCTCGGCGCTGCTCGAGGTGCTCGACCCCGCCCAGAACCACACCTTCCGGGATCACTACCTGGAGGTCGACCTGGATCTGAGCGACATCCTCTTCATCGCCACCGCCAATGTGGCCGAGACCATCCCCGGGCCCCTGCTCGACCGGACCGAGATCATTCGCATCGACGGATACACCGACCGGGAGAAGGTCGAGATCGCCCGCGATCACCTGCTCCCCCGCCAGGTACGCAACGCCGGCCTGGAGCCCGAGGAACTGGAGGTCACCGAGGACGCCCTCGCCGCGGTGGTCGACCGGTACACCCGTGAGGCCGGGGTGCGGAACCTGGAACGGGAGCTGGGCAAGCTGGCCCGGAAGGTGGCTACCCGCATCGCCGGAGGCGAGACCGGGGACACCGATGGGGCCATCGTCGTCGACCAAGGCGACATCGGTGAGTACTTGGGCAAGCCGAGGGTGTGGAAGGACGAGGCGTCCGACCGCACCGACGTTCCCGGTGTGGCCACCGGGCTCGCCGTGACCGGCGCCGGGGGCGACGTGTTGTTCATCGAGGCGACGACCATGGACGGCGAACGCGGCCTGACCCTCACCGGTCAACTCGGCGACGTGATGAAGGAGTCGGCGCAGATCGCCCTGTCATACGTCGAGGCCCACGCCGACGAGCTCGGCATCGTTTCGGACCGGCTCAAGGGGCGTTATCACCTCCACGTCCCGGCGGGTGCGGTACCCAAGGACGGTCCGTCGGCCGGCATCGCCATGCTCACCGCCCTGGTCTCGCTGCTCTCAGAGCGCAAGGTGAAGGACACCGTGGGCATGACCGGCGAGATCACACTCCAGGGCAAGGTGCTCCCCATCGGAGGCGTGAAACAGAAGGTCCTCGCCGCACACCGGGCCGGGCTGAAGGAGGTCGTCGTGCCGAGACGCAACGAACAGGACCTCGACGACGT
>CAZYCX010000037.1:13543-25565 GCA_964645875.1 uncultured Acidimicrobiaceae bacterium | reverse complement strand
GGGGGAGGGGAGAGGAACCGGGCCCGGGTCCCACGAAGACACGGGTTATCGAGTCAAAGCCCCGTCGTTCGGACCATTCCCTCCTCGCATACCCGCGCCACCCGAATTGTACCGGCTCTGGGGACACAACCAATTCATGGCGCCGCCGGTTTCACCGGTGTCGTGACCCATTAGCGTCGTGACCGACGCGAAGATGAGACATGGCTGAGTACCCGTCCGAATATGAGCTCGACGTGGTGCTGCGCGACGGCGGCGGTGTCCGCATCCGCCCCATCCGCCCCGACGACGGCGACCTGGTGAAGGCCTTCTTCGAGCGTCTCGGCCCCGAGTCCCGCTACTACCGCTTCTTCCAGGTGAAGCACACGCTCGAGCCCGAGGAGCTCGAGCATTTCACCAACGTCGACTACGACGACCGGATGGCACTGGTCGCCCTTCACGAGGGAGAGATGGTCGCGGTGGGGAGGTACGACCGGGAGCGGGGTCACACCGACCGGGCCGAGGTCGCCTTCGCCGTGGTCGACGATCAGCAAGGCCGGGGTCTGGGGACCAGACTTCTCGAACTGCTGACCAACTACGCCCGTTCCCACGGAATCAGAGGTTTCCGGGCGTTCGTCCTCGGTGAGAACCGCCAGATGATGCGGGTGTTCCGGAACTCCGGCTACGAGCTCAACCGCACCCTCGACGCGGGTGTGTTCACCGTCGACTTCCCCGTCTCCGAGTCGGAGGAGTCCCGGGCCGCCCAGGCAGATCACGAGAAGAGAGCCGTCGCCGCCTCGCTGCTCCCGCTGTTCTTCCCCCGATCGATCGCAGTCATCGGGGCATCGAGCGACCGGAGCTCGATCGGCGGGCGGCTGTTCGACAACATCCTCTTGGAGGGTTTCGTCGGCCCGCTCTATCCGGTGAACCCGACGGCGCGTGTGGTGCGGTCGGTCAAGGCCTATCCCACGATCGGCGACGTGCCCGACGAGGTCGACCTCGCCTTCATCGTGGTACCGCAACGATTCGTCCTCCAGGTCGTCCAGGAGTGTGCCGACGTCGGAGTGCGCGGCGTAGTGGTGATCTCTGCCGGGTTCTCCGAGGTCGGCGAGGAGGGCACCGCGGAGGAGCGTCGTCTCCTCGAGATCGTCAGGGACTCCGGCATGCGAATGGTGGGGCCCAACTGCATGGGTTTGCTCAACACCTCGGATGCGGTGCGGCTCAACGGAACCTTCGCGCCCGTGTACCCGCCGGCAGGCAACGTCGCGATGTCATCGCAGTCGGGTGCGCTCGGCATCGCCATCCTCGACTATGCCACCCGCAACAACATCGGGATCTCTCAGTTCGTCTCGGTGGGCAACAAGGCCGACGTCAGCGGTAACGACCTGATCATGTCGTGGGAGGACGACCCTCAGACCGATGTGATCACCCTCTATCTGGAGTCTTTCGGGAACCCGGTGAAGTTCTCCCGCATCGCCCGTCGCGTCGGCAAGAAGAAGCCGATCATCGCGGTGAAGTCCGGCCGCACCACTGCCGGCAGCCGGGCCGCTTCGTCCCACACCGGAGCCCTTGCCTCCTCGGACGAGGCGGTCAATGCGCTGTTTCGCCAGGCCGGGGTGATCAGGGTCGACACCATCGAGGAGTTGTTCGACACGGCCAGCCTCCTCGCAAACCAGCCGGTTCCCGGCGGAAGGCGGGTCGGCATCGTCACCAACGCCGGCGGCCCCGGCATCCTCGCCGCCGACGCCCTGGAGGCGACCGGACTGCACCTGCCCGAGCTCTCACCGGAGTTGCAGAGCCAGATCGCCGCCCGTCTCCCGGCGGAGGCATCGACGCACAATCCGGTCGACCTCATCGCCTCCGGGGGCCCGGACGAGTTCGAGCACGCCACTTCGCTGCTCCTCGAGTCGGGCGAGGTCGACTCGGTGATGGTCATCTATGTTCCCACCACCGCCGAGGGGGCGATGGGCGTGGCCCGAGCCTTGCGCGAATGCCAGGAGAGACATGAGGGGGCCGTCCCCCTCCTCTCGGTGTTCATGCAGGCGGAAGGTGCGGGTGATCTCCTCGCCGGAGGGCCCGATCGGAGGTCGATACCCACCTACACCTTCCCCGAGGCCGCCGCTCACGCCCTGGCCCGTGCCGTGCGTCACGGCGAGTGGAGAGAGCGGGATGAGGGCGAGGCGATGGAGCTCGACGAGGAGACCTTCGACCGGATCCGCGACGTGATCGAGCCGGCCCTGCAACGCCTCGGACCCGAAGGGGGATGGCTCGAGCCCGCCGAGGTGGACCGGTGCCTCCGGCACGCCGGTCTGCGCACCCCGGTCACCAGGGTGGGAACGTCCGTCGAGGAGGCCAAGACGATCGCCGCCGAGATCGGCGGGAAGGTGGTCCTGAAGGTCATCAGCGAGGACGCCCTCCACAAGTCGGACGTAGGAGGTGTGGCCCTCGACGTCGAGGGAGACGAAGAGGTGGAAGTGGCCTTCGCCCAGGTGACCTCGGCCGTTCCCACCTACGAGGGCGTGTTGGTGCAGGAGTACGTACCGGGAGGGCACGAGGTCCTCATCGGCATGGCCCACGACCCCAACTTCGGCCCGATGGTGGTCTTCGGCCTCGGAGGCGTGTACGTGGAGCTGCTGAAGGACGTTGCCTTCCGACTCCAGCCGATCACCGACGTCGACGCCGGCGAGATGCTGCGGGAGACACAGAGCTTCGGGCTCCTCGAGGGATACCGGAGCGCGCCCCAGGGGGACGTCCCTGCCCTGGAGGAGGCCCTGCAGCGAGTCTCTGCCCTGATCTCGGTGGTGCCGGAGCTGATGGAGATGGACCTCAACCCGGTGAAGGCCCTGGCCCCGGGAGACGGCGTGGTCGTCGTGGACGCCCGGATGCGGGTGGAGCCGATCTCCGCGGCGCGCCGACCGGCGATGCGCGATCTCCCCGGTGTCACCAGCAACCCGCCGGTATAAGGTCGCCCCCATGGAATTCGTAGAAGTCATCCGGGAGGGCGCGGTCGCCCTGGTCCGTCTCGATCGGCCCCCGGTAAACGCCCTGTCGGAGCAGGTGGCACTGGAGTTGGACGAGGCATTCACGGGCTGTCGAGACCCCGAGATCCGGGCGGTCGTGGTGACAGGACAGCCCCACTTCGCCGCCGGTGCCGACATCAAGGGATTCAAGGAGACGTTCGATTCGGGTGGCCGTGAGACCACCGCCTCGAGGTTGCTCCAGGCCATCGCCAAGCTCGACGCCCTGGCCAAGCCCACCATCGCCGCAGTGCATGGTTACGCCCTCGGCGGCGGCTGCGAGTTGTCACTGGGATGTGACTTCAGGTACATGGCAGAGGACGCCAAGATCGGCCAACCGGAGGTGCTCCTCGGTCTGATCCCCGGAGCCGGTGGCACCCAGCGTCTGCAACGAGTGGTCGGCTTCCAGAAGGCAAAGGACCTCGTCTATACCGGGCGTCAGGTCGGGGCCGAGGAAGCCAGGGCCATCGGATACGCCGACCGGGTCCTGCCCACCGACGAGGTGCTCGAGGTCGCCATGAGCGATGCTGCCGAGTGGGCCACCAAGGCGACACGCGCCATCGCCGAGGCCAAGAAGGCACTGGCGGCGGGGCGGGGCGTGCGCCTCGATCAGGCTCTCGACATCGAGCAGCAGGGTTTCCAGGCCAGTTTCGCCACCGACGACGCCGTCGAGGGGGTCAACGCCTTCATCGACAAGCGGGAGCCTGACTTCAAGGGCCGCTGAGGGACTCCTCGAGCCTGCGCAGGTTCCCCCGCCAGATGGCGGCCAGTACCGGCCGGGCCAGCCAGGCGGTGACTGCGCCACCGAGCCACCAGGGGAGGGTCAGCTCCTCGGCCCAGCTCACCACCGTGCGGTCTCTGCTCCCGGAGACCCCGAGCACGCCGGTCCCCTTCACCAGGCCCCGATGGGTCACCTCGATGGAGTGGCCCTCCTCCCAGCCGACCACGTCCATGACGTCGACCGTTCGCAACGGCCCGACCACGGTCTTCACCTCCATGCGGGTCCCCACTCCGGCCCGTTGCTCACCGATGAAGACGATCGACTCGACGTCTCTCATCCATTCTCCATGAGAGCCGAGGTCGGCGATGGCACGCCAAACCCGGTCACGGGGAACGGTCATCTCCCTCGAAGCGGCTATGCGTGCCATGTCACTCCATGCGACAATATCCGGTGATGATCTACCTCGATCACGCTGCCACCACCCCGATGCGCCCCGAAGTTTGGGAGGCCATGGCGCCTTTCGCCAACGACACCTTCGGCAATCCCTCCGGGGTCCACGGCGTGTCACGCCTCGCCAAGAACGCCCTCGAGGAATCGCGGGAGAAGATCGCCGCCGTCATCGGGGCGAAGCCACTCGAGATCGTCTTCACCTCGGGTGGCACCGAGAGCGACAACCTGGCCATCAAGGGCTCGGTGTTGAGCAACACCCCCCGCCAGGGGATGGTCACCTCTGCCATAGAGCACGAGGCGGTCATGGAGACCGCCGACTTCCTCAAGCGCCTGGGCATGCCGGTGAGCATCGTCGGGGTGGATTCGGAGGCGCGGGTCGACCCGGATGAGACCGCCGGAGCCGTGACCGAGGACACCGCCGTGGTCTCGGTGATGATGGTCAACAACGAGACGGGGACGGTCCAGGACGTGAGGGCTGTCTCGGAGGCGGTGAAGCGAGTCAACCCCGATACCCTGTTCCACACCGACGCGGTGCAGGCATTCGGGTGTGAGGCGATCGACGTGGTAGGTCTCGGTATCGATCTGCTCACCATCTCGGCGCACAAGTTCGGTGGTCCCAAGGGCTCCGGCATCCTCTACGTGCGCGAGGGTGTTGCGCTGGAGCCGGTGATTCACGGTGGCGGCCAGGAGCTGGGCAGACGTTCCGGCACCCACGACGTCGCCTCGGCTGTGGGGATCGCCACCGCCGTGGGGGCGGCATCGGCCGACCGGGAGCGTTTCGAGACCGAGATCCGGGGTATCCGGGATCACTTCGAGCAGCGTCTGCTCTCCGCGGTCGATGGCCTGGTGGTCAACACCCCCGAGAAGGGCCGCTCCAGTCACCATCTCAATGTCCGGTTTCCCGGCATCCGCAACGAGACTCTCCTCATGCTCCTCGACCAACGTGGTGTCGCCGCCTCGGCCGGATCCGCCTGTCAGTCGGGAGCGGCCACGGTCTCTCATGTCCTGGAGGCCATGGGCCTGACCCCCGACCAGGCCCGGGAGAGCGTCCGATTCACCTTCGGGTGGACCTCGACGATGGAGGAGGCCGACGAGGCCGCTTCTATCGTCGGGGACATCGTCTCCAGGCTCGGGTGACGGGGTCACATTGAGGGTCCTGGTCGCCATGTCCGGGGGAGTCGACTCCTCGGTTGCCGCCGCCCTGATGAAGGACGCCGGCCACGACGTCATGGGGGTGACCCTCAAGCTGTGGTCCGGCCCGAACGGGGAGGCTCCGACGGCGGGGTGCTGCACCGTGTCCGACGCCGAGGACGCCCGCCGGGTAGCCGCCCAGCTCGACATCCCCTACTACGTACTCGACCACACCGACGACTTCCGCGACGGCGTGGTCGACCGTTTCGTCTTCGACTATGCCACCGGCCGCACGCCCAACCCCTGTATCGAGTGCAACCGAACCGTGAAATTCGACCGACTGCTCGCCCGTCTCGACGACTTCGAGTGCGATGTGCTGGTGACGGGACACCATGCTCGCACCCGCCAGGTCAACGGGAGATGGCAGCTGCTCCGCGCCTCCGACCCGGCGAAAGACCAGTCGTACGTGCTCTCGATGCTCACACAGCGGGAGTTGACCCGGACCCGGTTCCCGGTTGGGGAGCTGACCAAGAAGGAGGTCCGGCGGCTGGCCGCCGGCATGGGCATGCGCACTGCCCACAAGCCCGAGTCGATGGACATCTGCTTCGTCGGGCAGCGCGACTACCGGAGGTTCCTGGCAGACGTCGCCCCCGAGGTCTTCGAACCGGGCCGCGTCGTCGACTCCAGCGGAGAAGAAGTCGGGACCCACGACGGGGTCGCTGGATTCACGGTCGGCCAGCGGCGAGGGCTCGGGGTGGCCGTGGGCGAGCCCCGTTTCGTGACCGGCATCGATGCCGGCACCGCTACCGTTGTCATAGGCCCCAGGGAGGAGCTCCAGGTTCAGAGTGCGCAGCTCGACCAACTCACCTGGACGGCCGGGACCGGGGGTGAGGGAACGGTGATGGCTCAATACCGGGCCCACGGGGAGCCGGTGCCCGGCTGGCTCACCGGGCTCACCTTGAAGTTCGACGAGCCGCAGGAGGCGGTGGCCCCCGGGCAGACCGTGGCGTTCTACGACGGGGAAGTGGTGTTGGGCGGAGCCCTGGTCGCTTCCACCGGCTGACGTGGAGGACACCGGCCGCTCCGTCATCTTCGGGAGGGACGCCGTCGCCTACGAGGATGCCCGGCCGTCATACCCGGCCGCGGCCATCGATCAGGTCCGCGGGCTGGTAGCCGCAGCGTGTGCCGTCGAGGTTGGAGCAGGCACCGGAAAGGCCACCGAAGCGATGGCGAGCCCGGGTCTGGTTCTCACCTGTCTCGAGCCCTCCCCCCAGATGGCAGCGATCCTGGAGTCGAAGAGGCTCCCCGGCGTGTCGGTCACGATGACCACGTTCGAGGACTGGGATGCCGAGCCGGGCTCGCTCGACCTCATCTATGCCGCCCAGGCCTGGCATTGGGTGGACCCGGAGATCGGTTTCGGCAAGGCTCTGTCACTCCTCCGTCCCGGTGGTGTCTTGGCATTGCTGTGGAACATCCCTCTCGATCGCTATCGCCGACACCAGGAGCTGTACGCCCGCCACGCCCCGCATCTGCTGGCCGAGCGCGACGAGCGGATCAAGCGTCGTGACGACCACGACTGGGCTACGGACATGGAAGCCTCCGGCTTCGTCGACGTGAGCCGGTTCACCCACAAATGGTCCGAGCACCTGACCGCCCGGAGCTATCGGGCTCTCTACTCCACCTACAGCGACCACATGATGCTGGACGAGCCGGAGCGGACCCGCCTTCTCGACGGGTTGGCCGCCGACGTCGAGAGCTGGGGCGGGACGGTGGAGGTCGAGTATCGGACCGAGGTCTTCGGCGGACGAAAACCAGACTCGACCCGGCGGTAACGTCCTCGCCATGCCAGAGGCCGCCGAGCGAATCGAAGAGCTGCGCGCTCAGATCAGGGAGCACAACCACCGCTACTACGTGACCGGCGACGTGGTCATCTCCGATGCCCAGTTCGATGCCCTGCTGCGCGAGCTGGTCGCACTGGAGGGCGAGCACCCCGAGCTGGTCACTCCGGACAGCCCCACCCAGCGGGTGGGGACTGCGGTCGGTGAGCTGTTCTCACCCGTGACCCATCTCCGGCCCATGTTCTCCCTGGACAATGCAGAGTCCACCGAGCAGGTGGCGTCCTGGGAGGCCCGGATGGAGCGCCAGCTGGGCCGACCCCCCTCCGGATACGTCTGCGAGCTGAAGATCGACGGCCTCGCCGTGGTCCTCACCTATCGCCGCGGGGTGCTCGACACCGGAGCCACCCGCGGCGATGGCACCGTCGGGGAAGACATCACTGCCAACCTGCGCACTCTGGAGTCGATACCACTCCGGCTACTCGGAGACGACGTCCCGACCATCCTCGAGGCGCGCGGGGAGGTCTACATGCCCTATGCCGCCTTCGATGCTCTGAACGAGCGTCAGACCGAGGAGGGCAAGCCGGTGTTCGCCAATGCCCGCAACGCCGCCGCCGGCAGTGTGCGGATGAAAGACCCGGGGGTGACCGCCAGCCGTCGTCTCGAGATCTGGATCTACCAGCTTGGGCTGATCGAGGGCGGTCCTGGCTTCGACACCCACTCGGAGACCCTCGCGTACATGAGGAGCCTGGGTCTGCGCACCAATCCGTCCACCGAAGCCCTCGACGGCATCGACGAGGTGTTCGAGTACGTGAAACGCGCCGAGGCGGAGCGCAACGACATGCCCTATCAGACCGACGGAGTCGTGATCAAAGTCGACTCACTGGCCGACCAGGACGCCCTGGGGTACACCGCCAAGGCCCCTCGCTGGGCGATCGCCTACAAGTTCCCTCCTGAGGAGCAGGTGACGACGTTGAAGGGCATCGAGATCAACATCGGTCGCACCGGCGCCGCCACACCGTTCGCGGTGCTGGAGCCGGTCTTCGTCGGCGGGGCGATGGTGGGCATGGCCACCCTCCACAACGAGGAGCAGATCCTGGCCAAGGACATCCGCATCGGCGACCGCGTGGTGGTGCGCCGGGCGGGAGACGTGATACCCGAGGTGGTCGGTCCCGTGGTCGCCGCCCGCACCGGCGGAGAGAAGAAGTGGTCGATGCCCGAGAACTGTCCCTTCTGCGGTTACCCCATCGTGCGACCCGAAGGCGAGGCGGTGGCCCGCTGCACCGGGGGGTTCGAGTGCCCGTCGCGGGTGAGGGAGTGGCTGTTCCACTTCGCCGGCCGGGGGGCCATGGACATCGAGCACATGGGCTACAAGACCATCGACCTCCTGTTGGAGAAAGGCTGGATCATCGATCCGGCCGACATCTTCACCTTCGACACCAGCCGGCTGCTCGACGTCGAGGGGTGGGGAGAGGTCTCCGTGCGCAACCTCACCGGGGCGATCGAGGCGGCGAAAGACCGGCCGGTGGCGCGCCTGCTGACCGCCCTCGGCATCCGTCACGTCGGGGGGACCGTTGCCCGCCTCCTCAGCCGCCACGTCGGGGGGATCAGGGAATTGATGGACGCCACCGAGGAGGAGATCTCGGCCATCGACGGCATCGGCCCCAAGATCGCCGCCGGGGTGGTCGAGTGGTCATCCGACCCGGCCAACCGGGCCCTCGTCGAGAAGCTCGGCGAGGCGGGGGTTCGTCTCCGCGCAGAGCATGAGGAGGACGGCTCCTCCGACCTTCTCGGCGGGACCACCTTCGTCATCTCCGGGACCATCGAAGGGCTCACCCGCGAGGAGGCCCAGGCCGCTATCGAGGCCCGGGGCGGGAAGGCGACCGGGTCGGTCTCCGGGAAGACGACCGCCCTGATCGTCGGGGAGTCTCCGGGGGCGTCGAAGGTCACCAGAGCCGAGGAGCTGGGGATCCCCATCGTCGACGGAGACGTGTTCAGGGAGCTGTTGGACGAGGGTCTCGACGCGCTGGAAAGCTGAACTGTCCCCCCTCAACCAACCCGGAATGTCCACTCGAAACTGCCGGTGTCGGGCATCCCGGTGAAGGTGTCCCAGGTGATGCGCACCGTGTGCTCACCCGGGGTCCACTCGGTGATGGTGGGATGGTTTGGGTTGGGCGCCCAGCGGTAGACACCGGTGGCCTCGACGAAGGTGGCGTCGTTGATCGGCCAACCATTCACCACGATCTCGGCGCGGTACCCCACCTCGAGATCGATCTCGATCGCAGTCTGAGGAGGGACCAGCGCCCCCGGTTGGGGAGAGATCGACTCGACCGGGCCGGGCAGGTCGACCGTGTCACCCGTTGGGGAGAGCACGATGCCCAGGGCGATGGCGGCCACACCCACCAGGGCCAGTCCGGCGTATATCAGTCGGTACGGCATCAGTTGGCGTGCAGTGCCTCGTTGAGCCCGCCCCAGGAGCCGGTCCGGGGAAAGGCTTCGACGGCGCCGGAGACGGAGTTGCGTCTGAAGAGCATGCCGCTCACGCCGGACAGTTCCCGCCCCTTGGCCAACTCCCCGTGGGGGAGGGTGACGATGGTCCCGGCAGTCACGTAGAGGCCCGCTTCGACGATGCAGTCGTCACCGAGGGAGATCCCGATGCCCGAGTTGGCGCCGAGCAGGCAGTGCGACCCGATGCTGATCACCTCGGTGCCGCCACCGGACAGGGTGCCCATGATCGAGGCTCCACCGCCCACGTCGGATCCGTGGCCGACGACGACTCCGGAGCTGATCCGCCCCTCGACCATCGAAGTCCCCAGCGTCCCGGCGTTGAAGTTGACGAATCCCTCATGCATCACCGTGGTGCCCTCTCCCAGATAGGCGCCGAGCCTGACCCGATCGCCATCGGCGATCCGCACCCCATCGGGGATCACGTAGTCGATCATGCGGGGGAACTTGTCGACGGAGGTGACCGCTGGATCCCGGCCGGAGGCGATGAGCCTCTGTTTCACGGTGGTGAAACCGTCCACGGCGCACGGTCCCTCGGTGGTCCACACCACGTTGTTGAGCACACCGAAGATCTCCTCCACGCTGATGTCGTGGGGCTTGTGGACCCGGTGCGAGAGGAGGTGGAGCCGGAGATAGGCGTCCTCGGGGCTCGATGGAGGCCGGGAGAGGTCCTCGATCGTCGTCCTCACCACCCTGGTCTCCACGCCCCGGGCCTCGTCGACCAGCTCCATGTCCGAGAGGTCGCCGCTGGCGTCGGTGGGGTCGGGGTACCAAACGTCGAGCACCTCGTCTCCGGCGATGGTGGCGAGACCAACTGCCTCGACTGAGTCCGTGATCACGACCGGCAGGGTAGTGGTGGCCGGCGGTATCCATTACCTTGCCGGGATCGTGCCCACCCATACCCGCTCACTCACTTCGACGCTCGCCTGGCTGGTAGACATCCCCTCCCAGACTGGTAACGAGGCGGCTATCCGCGACGAGCTGGCGGCTCGTCTCGCCGGCCTGCCGATTCGGACCGTGGGCGACTCACTGGTGGTCGGCGATCCCGGCCCGGGCAAGGTGCTCCTGGTCGGGCACACGGACACGGTGCCCCTGCAGGGCCATGTCGGGGCGCGTATCGAGGATGGTCGCCTCTTCGGTCTCGGCGCCACCGACATGAAGGGTGGGTTGGCGGTGATGGTCCATCTCCTCGAAGACCTGGGCACGGAGCGGGTCGTCGGGGTCTTCTATGCCGGGGAGGAGGGCCCGTTGGCGGGCAACGAGCTCGGGATGATTCTGGAGACCCTCCCCGCGCTCGCTTCCGCGGAGGCAGGCATCGTCATGGAGCCGACCAACCGGGAGCTCCACGCCGGGTGTCAGGGCTCGGTCAACGCCACGGTCGGTTTCGTGGGCGAGGCCGCTCATTCCGCCCGTCCCTGGCTGGGAGTCAATGCGATAACCCGGGCGGGTGAGTTCCTCACGATGATGGACGGCCTCGAGCCCGAGGTCCACCCGATCGAGGGTCTCCAGTTCAAGGAGGTGATCTCGGTGACCCGGGCATCGGGAGGTGTGGCCAACAATGTCATCCCGTCCCGATTCGACCTCAACGTGAACTACAGGTTCTCGCCCGACCGGACCATGGAAGAGGCTGTGCAACGGCTGCGCGAGCTCTGTGCCCCCGCCGACTTGTTCGAGGTGGCCGACAGCGCGCCGGCAGCGTATCCGGAGGTCTCCCATCCCCTGTTCCAGGTTCTCGCCGACTCCGCCGGGGCGTCCGTCTCTCACAAGCAGGGGTGGACCGACGTGGCGCAACTGGCGGCGCGGGAGATCCCCGCGGTGAACTTCGGCCCGGGGGAGACGTCCCTGGCCCACAAACCGGGGGAGTCGATCGACCTCACCGACCTCGACTGGGCCTACCGGGCGCTGGCGGCAGTCCTGTCGTGAGAGGTTCCGGGTCGGTGTTCCTACACTCGCTCGCTCATGCCCATTGACATCGACATCGCCCATGTCGCCCGTCTCGCCCGGCTCGGCCTGACCGAGGAGGAGTTGGAGAGATACGAGGCCCAGCTCGCCGACATCCTCGACCACGCCGCCAAGGTGCAGTCATTGGAGGGTGAGCCCGAGGTGGAGGCGTCCCATCCCCTCCGCTTCGAGAACGCTTTTCGTGAAGACGAGATCCGGCCCTCGCTCGACCGCGACGAGGTCTTGTCCCAAGCCCCGGAGACAATCGACGGCTACTTCGTGGCCCCACCGGCCATGGAGCTGGAGTGAACCTGCTGTACTGCCCCAGGTCTGACGTGACCACCGTCACCCCGGCGGGGGGTCTGAGGGGGGTCGTCCCCCCTCATGTCGACATGGAGCTGGAGTGAACCTGCTGTACTGCCCCAGGTCTGACGTGACCACCGTCA
>CAZYCX010000037.1:0-13443 GCA_964645875.1 uncultured Acidimicrobiaceae bacterium | reverse complement strand
GGCGGGGGGTCTGAGGGGGGTCGTCCCCCCTCATGTCGACATGGAGCTGGAGTGATGAACCTCCATGACCTCACGATCGTCGAGGCGGGAGAGCGTCTCCGATCGGGGGACACCACCGCGGTAGAACTGCTCGAGGCCGTCATGGACCGGGCACACAGGACGGAGGCTCAGCTCCACGCCTACCTGACTCTCGACCGCGACGGCGCCATGGACGCGGCGCGGGCGTCAGACGAGGCGTTGTCGGCGGGTGACGACCGGGGGCCGCTTCATGGCATGCCAATCGCCCTCAAGGACAACATGTGCACCCGCGGTGTGGAGACCACCGCCGCGTCCCAGATCCTCGCCGGATACGTTCCCCCCTACGACGCCACGGTCGTCACCCGGCTTCGGGCGGCAGGTGCGGTGATCGTCGGCAAGACCAACCTCGACGAGTTCGCCATGGGCTCGTCGACGGAGAACTCCGCATACGGGCCGTCGTTCAACCCATGGGACATCAGCCGTGTCCCCGGTGGCTCCTCGGGGGGAGCGGCCACCGCGGTGGCCGCCGGCTCCGCGTTGGGCGCCCTGGGCTCGGACACGGGAGGCTCCATCCGCCAGCCGGCCTCGTTGACGGGCATCGTCGGGGTCAAGCCCACCTACGGGACGGTGAGCCGCTACGGGCTCATCGCCTTCGCCTCTTCCCTCGATCAGATCGGCCCTCTGTCCAAGACCGTTACAGATGCCGCCCTCACCCTCGAGGCGATCTGGGGCCACGACCCTCTCGACGCCACTTCATACCCCGGCGAGTACCCCCGGCCCTCCGCCCAGCTCGACGCCGGGGTCGAGGGCCTGAAGATCGGCGTGGTGCGTGAGTTCGCCGGAGAGGGCTACGAGGCGGCTGTCGAGGAGTCGATGGCGGGGATGCTCGACCGGCTCTCGGAAGCGGGCGCCGAAGTGGTGGAGGTGTCGCTGCCCACGGTCGACATCGCCCTCTCCGCCTACTACCTGGTGGCACCGGCGGAGGCATCGGCCAATCTGGCCCGTTTCGACGGGATCCGCTACGGGCATCGGGCCGGTGGCGCCACCACCGAAGAGCTGATGGCGAAGACCCGCGCCGAGGGCTTCGGGCCCGAGGTGACCCGTCGCATCCTGCTGGGCACCTACGCCCTGTCTGCCGGCTATCACGACGCCTTCTACGGTCAGGCGCAACGGGTGCGGGCAGCTCTGCGCGCCGAGTTCACCGCCGCATACGAGAAGGTCGACGTCCTGGTCTCCCCGACCAGTCCCACGGTGGCGTTTCGGGCCGGCGAGAAGATCGACGACCCACTGTCGATGTACCTCACCGACATCTGCACCAACCCCCTCAACCTCGTCGGGCATCCCGGCATGTCGGTCCCGGTGGCCCTCGACGACCAGGGTCTCCCCGTCGGCTTCCAGGTGATGGGCCCGGCACTCGGTGAGACCGTGATGTTCCGGGTGGCCGCCGAGGTGGAGCGTCTCGCCGGCTTCACGGCGCGCCCTTCCCTCGAGGAGGTGGCGTGATGCCAGATTGGGAGCCGGTGATCGGCATCGAAGTCCATGTCGAGCTGTCGACACGGTCGAAGATGTTCTGCGGCTGCGCCGTATCTTTCGGGGCGGAGCCGAACATCGACGTGTGCCCCACCTGCCTCGGCCTCCCCGGCGCCCTTCCGGTCCCCAACCAGCGCGCCATCGAGTGGATCATGGCCATAGGCCTCGCCCTCAACTGCGAGATATCGGAGCGGTCGGTGTTTCACCGCAAGAACTACTTCTACGCCGATCTGCCCAAGAACTACCAGATCTCCCAGTTCGACGTGCCGGTCTGCCACGACGGCCACCTCGACGTTCTGGTCGACGACGACATCCGAAGGATCGGGATCGAGCGCGCCCACATGGAGGAGGACACCGGCAAGTCGACCCATGTCGGCGACGGTGGCCGGATCCACGGGGCGGAGTCGACTCTGCTCGACTTCAATCGCTCGGGGGTGCCGCTGGTCGAGATCGTCTCCAGGCCCGACATCCGCAGTGCCGTCGAAGCGCGCGCATACGCCCAGGAGCTGCGAGCAGTGGTGGCGGAACTCGGTGTGTCCGACGCCCGCATGGAGGAGGGCTCCATTCGCTTCGACGCCAACGTCTCGGTGCGGCCTGCGGGACGGGAGGAGCTCGGCACCAAGGTGGAGATCAAGAACATGAACTCGTTTCGGTCGCTCGAGCGCGCCGTCGAGTTCGAGATCGAGCGTCAGGTCGCCGTGCTCGAAGCAGGCGGGGCCCTGACACAGGAGACCCGTCACTGGGACGAGGAGGCGGGAGTCACCCACTCGATGCGCACCAAGGAGGGCTCTTCGGACTACCGCTACTTCACCGAGCCCGACCTGGTGCCCATGAAGATGGACGACAGCTGGATCGCCGAGGTCCGCGCGGGGTTGCCCGAGCTGCCTGCGGCGCGCCGCGCCCGATACCTCGAGTCCGGCCTCGACGCCACCCAGGCCGGAGTGTTGTCCGACAGCCCGCCGGTCCTGCGTGACATCTTCGACGCCGCCACAGCTGCCGGAGCGCCGCCGGGCCCGGCTGCCAACTGGCTGACCGGAGAAGTCACCGGCTGGCTGCGTCGTACCGGGCGAGACGGATCGGCGGTCCCGCTCGCCGGCGCACAGCTGGCCGAGCTCATCGCCATGGTCGAAGACGGGACCGTGTCGTCGTCGGCGGCCAAGGACGTCCTCGAAGGCGTGCTCTCCGGTGAGGGCGATCCCCGGGATGTGGCCACCGAACGCGATCTGATCCAGATCTCGGACACGTCGGCGCTCCAGGACGTTGTGGACGAGGTCATCGCGGCCCACCCCGACGCGGTGGAGAGCTATCGGGGAGGAGAGGAGAAGGTGGTCGGGTTCCTGGTTGGCCAGGTGATGCGGGAGACGCAGGGCAAGGCCGATCCTCGTTTGGTCAACGAGCTGCTCAGGACGAGTTTGTCCGGCAACTAACTTGAGCGCCTAATGCATCGGCAGACGAAGATCATCGCCACGCTCGGGCCTTCTGTCGCCAGCGAGGACGGGGTGTTGTCCCTGGTCGAGGCAGGGATGGACGTGGCCCGTCTCAACTTCTCCCATGGTGACCACGACTTGCACCGCCAGTTCTTCGACTGGGTGAGGTCGGCAGCCAGGGAGACCGGCCGCACGGTGGCGGTCATGCAGGACATCCAGGGCCCCAAGCTCAGGGTCGGACAGTTCCCGGGAGGCCATATCAGTCTGGCGCCCGACGAGGAGATCGATCTGGTCCCGGGCCGCGGGGAAGGACGCGAAGACCGGATCCCGGTGGGATACGACGCCCTGCTCACGGACGTGAGCCCGGGAGACCGGGTGATCCTGGCCGACGGACTGGTCTCTTGTGAGGTGGTGGGCCGCTCCGATTCCGCCTTGCGCGCTCGGGTGGTCACCGGCGGCCTGCTCTCCGACCACAAAGGGGTCGCCTTCCCCGACAGCAGTCTCTCGGTGGGAAACGTCACGCCCAAGGACGAGGCAGACCTCGAGTTTGGTCGCGAGCTCGGAGTCGACTTCGTCGCCACCTCCTTCGTTCGCACCGGTGCCGACGTCGAGGCGGTGGCGGAGTTGGCCGGCGATGTCCCCATCGTGGCCAAGATCGAGCTGGCCCAGGCGCTCGACAACCTCGACGAGATCATCGAGGTGTCCTTCGGGATCATGGTCGCCCGCGGCGATCTCGGGGTTCAGCTCCCCCTCGACCGGCTCCCGCTCATCCAGACCGACATCATCAAACGGACCAACGCCGCGGGTCTCATCTCGGTGACCGCCACCGAGATGCTCGAGTCGATGACCCACAGCCCCCGTCCCACCCGGGCGGAGGTGACCGACGTGGCCCACGCCGTGATGAGCGGTACCGATGCGGTCATGTTGTCGGGTGAGACTGCGGTCGGCGATCACCCGGCCCGGGTCGTCCGGGCGATGGCGCAGATCTGTCGGACCATCGAGGAAGGAACCTTGCCGGAGCAGACTGCGGTTCCCTTCGTCGGCGGGGAGAACGAGATCGCCTCCGCGGTGGCACAGGCCGCCACCCAGATCGCCAAGAACGTCTCTGCCCGCACCATCGTCGCCTTCACCGAGAGCGGCAGCACCGCCCGCCTCATCTCCAAGTACCGGCCGCCGCAGCGAGTCGTGGCCTTCACGCCCAACGACATCACCCGTCGGCGCATGGCTTTGTTCTGGGGGATCCAGCCCCACTCCTTCGAGCGCGCGCAGTACACCGACGACGAGATCGCCACCGCCGCCGATGTGCTGACGAGGGAGGGTGTGGTCTCGCCCGGCGAGAATGTGGTGATGGTCGCCGGTGTGCCCCCCAACGTCCAGGCCGCCACCAACCTGGTCAAGGTCCACGAGATCGGCGAGCTGTCCGGCTCGTTGGGTGGTTAGCCCGCCAGGTCCGGTTAATCTCCCCGCACCATGGGCCAAGACGTGATCATCAACGACAGCGTGGCCATGGGCGACGTCCTGGTCATAGACACCGACCGCAGCTTCACCGGCCAGGACGGGCACACCATCACCGTCGACTCGGCGCGTCACGGGGTCCCCGGCATGCTGGCCGACCGGCTCTTCGCCGCAGACCCGGGCATCGACTACGTCTACGTGATCCAGAACATGGTGACCATCCGACGCCAGGGGGGATGGGACGACGAGTCCACCGACACGGTGACCGACATCACCGGGTCGTTCCTCCGCTACTACCCGGACGACGCAGGCGAGGACGTGACCGACGACGCCCAGGGTTCCGCAGAAGAGGAGCCCGGCGAGGAGGAGTAGCCGGGGTTAGCCGTTATCGGCTCCGTCTCCGGCTTCACCATCATCCTCGTCGCCTCCAGTCGTCGTGGTAGTGGTGGTGGGCGGGGGCACCGTGGTGGTGGTGGTCGTCGTGGTGGTGGGGCACGTCGTCGAGGTGTCCGGCACCTTGCACGGGTGCACCTCGAAGATGGCCCTCTGGGGGCGGTAGCGCCACACCCATTGCTGCTCCTCGACCTGTTCGGTCCCACCTTTGAGGATGGTCCGGGTGACGGTGACGCTCCAACCTTCCGCCTCGCTCTGCACCTGACGCTCCTGGTCGACGCCGAGGTCGGGGTCGCCGCGGAAGATGGGAGGGCCGGGCTCGGTGATGTTGTACCGGTCCGAGACGTTGCCCTTGACGTGGAGCGCATCGGGGCCCCCTTCGTTGGCCACCCGGATGTGGGTCCGGCCCCCGCTCTGCTCACCGACCAGGGTCCGGCCGTGGTTGAACCCGAAGAAGCGCACCGTTATCGAGGTGTCGGTGTAGCGGGTGTCGATGAGGATGGCGTGCTCCCGGTGGTTGCGGAACACCAGGTCGATCGAGCGCCAGAACAACGTGGCCTCGATCCCCTCCGGGTAGCGGGAGAAATAGTAGGAGTGGGGCTGGTGGTCGACGTCCTGGTAACCGCCCCAGAAGACGGCGTTGTAGAAGGTGGTGGCGAACTGGCTGGTACCCCCGCCGATGGTGTCGACGATCTCGCCGGCGACGATCGACCCGGCGTCGACGTAGCCCTTCTCGATGGTGCGCTCACCGACGTGCTCGTTGATGCTGAAGGTCTCGCCCGGCACGACCAGCACGCCGTCGATGGCGTCGGCGATCAGATGGATGTTGGTGACCCGGGGCTCGCAGCAGCTGTGATAGGTGGTGAACTGGGAGACCAGGTGGCGCACGTTGAGGCTCTCCAGGTACTCGGTGGTTATCGCCGGCTCGGCGCCCTCGACGATGGGGAGTTGACCCCGTCGCGTCGGGGTCTGGCTGGCCTCGTAGAGACGCACTGCCGTCTCCTCCTCGTCGATCCGGGTCCCGTTCTGCCCCGGGATCACCGAGACGGTGTTGTCGTCGTTTATCCGGTGTCGGGCATTCACCGGCTCGGCCTCGAATTCGGAGCGGATCGGGTCGAGGAAGGTGTCGACGACCTCGGGGTCGAACGAGTTGATGATCTGGGGGTCGCTCTGCACGGTGGTCTCCGAGACGAATGCCTGCTGGAGCTGACCCACCTCGAGCACAGTCTCCCGGTCCTCGTATTCGAGGGTGATGGGACCCGCCAGCATCCGCTGGGCGTCGGCCATGGCCGCTTCGACGTCGGCCGCGGTCAGCACCGGAACCACGGTCATAGTCGGGATCTCGGGGGTCTGTCTCTCCTCGGCGAGGAGCGTTTCGAGCACGATGCGCTTGGCCGGCTCCCGGTCGACACCCACTCCCGTCTCCGGGTACACCGCCACCAGCTCTCCATCCTGGAGCTCGATCGACCCGGGCTGGATCGGCTTGTCGATCACCTGGCTGTCCCAGACGTCGAATATCTCCTCCATCGCGGCGTCGTTGAGGGTCCCCTCCAACTCGATCACGGTGGTCGAGAAGATGTTGGTGAGCCAGTGGAGGAACTGGCTGGCGAAGTTGCCAACTCTCCCCACCGCCATGGCCTCGGCGACCATGCGGTCTTCATCGATCTCCAGCCCGGTGTGGCCGGGCTGCAGCTCCACGTCGTTGCCGTCTAACACGAAGTGGGCGAGACGGGCCAGTCGGCCGATCTCAAGGGCGCTGATGGCGTTGTGCGCCTGGTCCTCGGTCTTTCCGCCCAACTCGGCTTCCGCCACCTGGACGCGTCCCATCACCTCGCCGGCAGAGGCCCAGCGGGTTATCCCGTAGGCGCCGAAGAGGATGGCGAACAGCGCACCGGCGACCAGGGCCGCGGCGAGCAGTGGATGAATGGGAAAGGAGAGTTGCTTCTTCATCTGGCAGGCCGCCCCGCATGGCCCCAGCCACGAAGACCCGATCCTACCGGGGGGCGGAGGGATAACGGAACCCGTCCTGTCACGGTGCGGGTATACGCTCGGATCGGATGTTGGTCTCTATCCCACATGTGCTCCCTGGTGACGAGGTGCGTCTCTCCGCCTCAACGTACGTGGCGTGGAAGAAGTGCCCGGACAGCGCCAATGCCCGTCTCCAGGGGATCTACGGGCCCGACTCGAGACCGGCGTTCGTGGGCAGCCTCGCCCACCGGATCTTCGCCCGGCACCTCACCGCGGGGCCGATACCCGGCGAGGGGTTCGTGCAGGCGTGTCGGGAGGAGATCGGCGGGTCCAATCTCAACCACAAGATCGCCGGGCTGGAGCTGAAGCCGTCGGTGCTCGCAGGGGTCATCGAGGAGGTCCGGGAGCTGTACCAGCGGTTCACCCGACTGCCAGGGGAAGGGTTCGAAGGCTCCGAAGTGGTCATGAATCATGAGAACGAGGACGGGGTCCGGCTGGTGGGCACCATCGACGCCGTCTACCGGGAGGATCTGGGGGGACACCGTCTCGTCGACTGGAAGACCGGCGAGATCGGCGAGGCGGAGGACCAACTGCTGTTCTACTCCCTGCTCTGGGCCCTGGACCGGGAGGAGATCCCGGCGCGGGTCGAGGCGGTGTCGGTCAAGACGGGGGAGCGCTACACCACCGTGCCCTCGAGTGCCGATGTCATCCGGGTGGCCGGGGAGGTGGCCCGGTTGGTCGACGAGATGCGACGGGCGTGGAGCGAGGGGGCTTCGCTGGCGAGGACGGCCGGGCCCTGGTGCCGGTATTGCCCGATCCTCGGCGACTGCCCCGAAGGTCAGGCGACGGAGGCGCTGCTCGGGTGAGCAGCGCCTCCTGATGATCCGTTCAGCAGCAGCCGCAGCCAGATCCGCCGCAGCAGCCACCGGGATCGGTGTTTCGAAGTGTCATCTCGCCTCCTTTGGACAGATGGACGGTCTTCGATGTATCGATCATGCTCAATATATAGATAAATGTCAATACGTGATTAGGATGGACGTCCATGGAGATGTGCTGCACCCCGTTACACGATGGGGCAATCGACGAAGAAAGGGCCCACGCCATGGCCCCCGTTCTCGGGGCTCTGGCGGACCCGGCCCGACTCCGGATCGTCTCGATGTTGCTCGACGCGCCCGAAGGTGCCGCCTGTGGCTGCGATCTCGAAGGGCCGCTGGGTCTCAGCCAGCCCACCGTCTCACACCACCTCAAGGTGCTGCGCGAGGCCGGTCTGGTGGCCGGGGAGCGCCGGGGACGCTGGGTCTACTACCGCGTCGTCCCCGAAGCCCTCGAGGACATCGCCGGGGCGCTCTCCCCGTCGCGGGTCCCCGCCTAACCCGACTCGATCGCGTTCCGGAAGGCGGCGAAGATCCGCTGGTGCTCGTCGTCGAGACGCTCCGGGTGCCATTGAACTCCCAGCACCCACCACTCTCCCGAGAAACGGGCCGCCTCGATGAGGCCGTCGTCTGTGCGTCCTTCGACCACCAGCCCGTCTGCGAGCCGGTCCACTCCTTGATGATGGAGCGTGTTGACCTTGGCCTCGTCTGATCCGTAGATGTCGGCCAGGAGGGATCCTCCTTCGAACCGGACCACGTGACGGCGGGCGTTCATCACCTCGTGATCGGCGCTGATCAGCTCGTGGACCCCGCCGTCGGAGGTCACCTCCTGATGGAGGGTGCCTCCCAGCGCCACGTTGAGCAGTTGCAGGCCGCGACAGATCGCCAGGACGGGTTTGCCCTGGGCTTGCGCCGCACCAACGATCGCGACCTCGAAGGCGTCTACGTCGACGTGTGTCCCCTTGGAATCCGTGTTCTCGGCGCCGTAGGTCGTCGGGTCCACGTCGTCACCGCCGGAGACGATGACCCCGTCGACCAGGGTGACGAGCCGGTCGGCCTCGGCCGGCTCGAGAGCGGCCGGGAACACCACCGGGATCATGCCGGCGCCCGTCACCGAGGCGGTGTAATACGTGGAGAGTGACTGCAACGTGTCGGGGCCGTAGAAAGTCTCCAGCCGTCTCCGCCAAGATGTGATTCCGATCAGGGGCTTCATTCGCTCGACTCCGACTCGTGACGTTCGGCGCCCGGGCCTCTGGGTGCCCGGATGCCACGGAACTCCCAGTCCCCCCCGAATGCGGTGGAGAGCACCTCCTCCGACTCGCTGGGCTGGGCTCCGACGTCCGATCTCAGGGGGACCTCGCCTTCGACGATTGTACTGGTGAGCGAGCCCAGACCCTCCACCTCCACGGTGACCACGTCACCGGGGGCGACCGGTCGCGAGCCGGCCGGGGTCCCGCTGAGGATGACATCCCCGGGGAGGAGCGTGATGGTGCGGGCGATGTCGGCCACCAGATAGTGCATGTCCCACTCCATCTCCGCGGTGTTGCCCGATTGCCTGACCTCATCGTTGACCAGGGTGCGGATGTCCTTGTCGTGGAAGTCCCAGTCGTCGACGAGGCCGGGGCCGAGCGGGCACAGCGTGTCCGAGCCCTTCACCCGCAGCATCGACCCGGCGTCGGTGTCGCGGAAGTCGTGCAGCCCGAAGTCGTTGGCGATGGTGTAGCCGGCGATGTGTCCCGCCGCCTCGTCGGGGGAGAGGGCGAACGCCTTGCGACCGATCACGATGGCGATCTCCCCCTCGAAGTTGAGGTACTTGCACCGCGGCGGCCGCACCACGTGGCCGCCGTGGGCGTTGAGCGAGGTGGTCGGCTTGTGGAAGTAGGTCGGGGCCGGGGGCAGAGTGGTCATGAACTCGTCGACCCGGCTCCGATAGGTGAGGTGGGTGGCGATGATCTTGGTCGGCTCCACCGGAGGGAGGTGGTGGGCCTCCGCGGCAGGGATGCGCCGCCCGTCGGCGGTCACCAGCTCGCCTGCCTCGACATGGACCTGGGTGGGCTGATCGTCGAGGAGGATCCTTCGGTACTCGGTCATCTGTGGGAACGGTAACGGCTAGGGGATCTCCGCGCCCCACAGCTCGAACCGGGGCTCGGTGTAGGGGTTGTAGACGCTCGCGGTCTCGAGAACCGCGGCGTACACGTGACCCCCGGCCACCTCGAGGAGGGGGATCCAGGTGCCCTCACCGACCGCGTCGGCCGCCGATTGGATCACCCACCGGGAGCCGTCCTCGGTGAAGACCAGCGCCTGGTGCTCGTCGGGCTGGAAGCGCTCGGTGTAGTAGGCGTGCTCGGCTTCCATCAGCTCCTGGAACGTGAGCTCGGTCAGTCTCTCCCCGGTGTGTGGGTCGTTGAAGGTCACGGTGCGCTCGAAGGTGTCGACTTCGACTCCCGGCGCGGGATCCGGCCCAAAGAGCTCCCAGGTGTGGGTGGTGTCGCCGACGGTCAGCGTCAGACGCCTTTCCTCGAGGTTCAGGGTGAGGACGTGTCCCTCGCTGGTGACGATCTCACTGGTGTCGATCTCACCGGTGACCGTTGGCTCCTCGAAACGGGGCGACGGGTCGTATCCGATCACCGACAGGGCGACGCCGTCTTCACCGGAGCCGAGTGCCCCCACATGCCATTGGATGGGGAGCGGGAACCGGTCGGCCGGCCCCATCGAGTCCCAGGAGACACCGTCATCGGAGACCAGCAGCTCGGGCCGCGAGAAGTCTCGGATCCCGATGAGACGGGAACCCCATCGGTGCATGACTCTCGGCTCCCGATCGGCGTCGTAGTCGGTCCAGAGGATGCCGTCACTCGTTTGCCGGCTGATGCGACCCGCGGGACCCGATCCGACGAGGATCATGGTTCCGTCGGCACGGGTGACGATCGACTCGATCCACTCGAAGCCATCCATGGAGATGGGCCTCCAGCCGTCCTCGCCGGCCTGATTCACCCGGAGACCGGCTGTCTGAGTGTTGCTGTGGCCTTCGACGATCCATTGGGTCTCTCGAGGGGTGAGGTCGAGGTCATCGAGAGGGATCTCCAGGGCCCTGATCCCCAAGGGCCCGTCGACGGTGAGCCAATGGCCCGACTCCCCGCGCCAATCGGTGGACCAGCCGAGGTAGGAGAGGTCCAGGTCCATCGCGGCGTCGTGGAGAGCCTCCTCGAGGAGGGTCTGCCGGTCGAGATCGAAGTTGGTGGCTATCACCAGCGCGGCGTCGTTGGCTCCGATCGCCATTGGGTAGTACCTCGAGGGATAGTGCTCACTCTCGTCGGGGAACTCGTTGGGGGTCCACCGTTCGCCGTCATGAGAGGTCCAGACCAGGAGGGTCGAGCCGTCGGCGGAAGTCCCCACGGCGACCAGTCCGTGCTCGGTGGACTCCACCATCGTCACCCGGTAGTCGTCACCGATCACCTGCCCCAGAGACTCCCACGTGGTGCCGTCGGCCGACCGCCAGCCGGTGAGCCCTCCAGCGATGGGTTGGAATCGGGAGGTGGGGCTGGCGAATACGTAGACGGCGCCATCGTGTTCGGTGAGGCCCAATGGATAGCCGATCAAATCCGCGTCGACCCGAGCCCATTCCAGGGGTTGCCCGGTCGCGATCTGGCCGACGGCGAAGTCGTCGAGGTCGATCGGGGGCATGATCTCCGCGACGGTGGTCGAGGTGGAGGATGTGGTGGTCTCTGCGGCGATCGGCTCCTCGGGGGCGGTGAGGGAGCCCAGCACCACGAAGCCGACGGCGATGAGCAGGGCGGCGCCGGCGAAGAGGGCCGTTCGCCCCACTTCCGGCCGGTTGACCTCGGGCCGGGTTCCATCTGGCGAGACCACTGATCGATAAACGTAGCCGTCGAAATGGGCGTTCCGGACCGGTCGGATGATTCCGAACCGGGATTAGGTTCGGGACCAACGACATGGCCACCACGATCCTCGACCCGACCGCGGGCGACTCATTCGCCGACATCACGTCGCACGACACCTATCTCGACGGTTTTCCCCATGCCGCCTTCCGACGGCTCCGGGAAGAGGAGCCGGTGGCATGGACCACCGAGAACGACGACTCCGGGTTCTGGTCGGTGACCCGGCACGCCGACGTGATCGAGGTGAGCCGGGACTACAACCGGTTCACCGCCTCGCGGGGGATCCGCATCGAGGAGATGGACCCCGACGAGATGGAGGCCCGGCGATCGATGATGGAGCTGGACCCGCCTGAGCACACCCGGCTGCGCCGTCTCGTCCAGCCTGGCTTCACCCCCAAGGTGACGGCTACCTACGAGGCCGCCTTCCGCAGGCTGGTCGGGGTGGTCCTCGACCGGGTGCTCCCCATGGGAGAGCTCGACTTCGTCACCGAGATCGCCCGGGAGCTGCCGATCAGGATGCTGTGCCGTCTCCTCGGCGTCCCGGAGGAGGACGCCGGCCAGATGGTGGCCTGGGGCGACCAGATGATCTCCAACGCAGATCCCGAGTACACACCGGTGATCATCGACAAGGTCGACACCGAGGAATACCGGCTGCTGCCCTTCCGATCACCGGCCGCCCTCGAGGTGTTCCGCTACGCCGAGGACATCGCCCTGGAGCGGCGCCGCGAGCCCAAGGACGACATCATCACCACCCTCCTCACCCCCGAGCCGGAGGTTGAGCCCCTCACCGACCTCGAGTTCAAGAACTTCTTCACTCTCCTAATGGTGGCCGGGAACGAGACCACCCGACACACCATCAGCTACGGGCTCCTCTTCTTGAAGGAGAACCCGGCTCAGTTGGAGCTTTGGCGCTCCGATCTGGAGGGCCGCTCGTTGGATGCCACCGAGGAGATCCTGCGGGCGTCCGGGGTGACCATGCATTTCAGACGCACCGTCGTCGACGACACCGAGATCGGGGGAGTCCCCGTGCTGGCCGGCGACCGGGTGGTGATCTGGTACACCTCGGCCAACTACGACGAGGTCGTCTTCGACGACCCGTACCGGTTCGACATCACCCGGAAACCCAATCCTCACGTCACCTTCGGTACCGGGCGTCACAAGTGTCTCGGGGCGTCGTTGGCCCAACTCGAGGTGCGGGTTTTCTTCGAGGAATTCCTCGACCGGGTGGACAGCTTCGACGTCGGTGAGCCCGACCTGTTGCGCTCCAACTTCATCAGGGGCATCAAGCACCTCCCGGTGAAGGTGACCTGAGCCGGTTGTCAGAGCCGGCCGATAACCCGAAACACGCGCTGGCTCGAGTCGAGCCCGCACGCCGCGAAGAAGCCGGAAGGCGTCGACGAAGTCTGGAAATCTGTCGGATAGGGGTTGACATCTGTCATAAGGGTTTGGTAGGATCGAACATATGTTCGATCGCCATGATGCTGGGATCGGACTCTCGGAACTAGGGGTTTCGAGCGGGGAGAGTCACGAGGAGCGTCGAGCCGATCAGCTCGCCTATGAGTTGACCTGTCGTGAGATGGCCGACGGTTGGGTGGGACTGGATCGTCATCTGCTTCCTGATGGTCTGGAGGGTCTACTTCCCGGCTTGTTCCTGGCAGCGGTGGTGTCGTCGGTCGACCCGGCGAAGCTGGACGGGTATGACGCGGTGCGCCTGGCCAAGGCCCGTTCTCGGCTTTCTTCTCATCATGAGGCGGGCAAGTACACCGCTATGGCCGAGATCGCTTTCTCACCGGCCTGTGCGCCGTCTGCGGGTGTGATCCGAAGCAGCGAGGAGGTCGAATACGCCGCTTTGGAGGTGGCGGCGGCGTTGACGTTGACCCGTCG